>NIRF01000001.1:0-300000 GCA_002878375.1 Dictyoglomus sp. NZ13-RE01 | reverse complement strand
AAAGATCTTTACTAAAATCAAAGGGTGTATTTTCTGGTATATAATCTAAAACCTCTGGCTCTAAGATGTAAATTCCAGTATTTACAGTATCACTAAAAACTTCTCCCCATCCAGGTTTTTCAAGAAACTTAATTATTCTTCCATCTTCATTAGTTATAACAACCCCATATTCTAATGGATTTTCAACAGATTTTAAAACAATAGTAACTAAGGCTCCTTTCTCTTCATGAAATTCCAAAACTTTATTTAGATCAATATCTGTTAAGGCATCTCCGCTTATTATTAATATTCTTTCTCTTTTTTTATCTCTTAATGCATACTTAACACTGCCTGCTGTTCCCAAAGGAGTTTCTTCGATAGAGTAATCTAATTTAACATTCCATGAAGAGCCATCATCAAAATACTCTTGAATAATTTCGGGTAAATAATACAATGTTGCAGTTATATCTCTAAATCCCTGATTAACTAAAAGCTCAATTATATACTCCATGATTGGCTTTCCTACAACGTGTGCCATCGGTTTGGGGCGAGTTATGGTTAAAGGTCTAAGTCTTGTGCCTTCTCCCCCCGCCATTATAACAGCTCTCATAATAATTCCTCCTTATTTCCAATTGGAATTTTGATACTCTTTGTAAACTCTATTATAAACTTCTAAAGTCTTTTCTGCTATTTTATCCCAGGTATAAATTTTCTCTACCTTTTCTTTAGCATTTCTCCCTAACTCCTTTGCATAATCTGGATTTTCTAATAGGAAAATTATCTTTTGAGAAAGTTCGCTAACATCTCTTGGTTTGAAAAGTATGCCATCCCTACCAGATTCTATTATTTCACTAAAGCCACCTGTATTTGAGGCAATAACAGGTTTCTCTAAAGCCATTGCCTCTAAGGCAACTATACCAAATGGTTCATAAATGCTTGGAAAAACACATATATCGCTTACTTTTAATATGGCATTTCTCAAATTATCTTCGATAAATCCTGTAAATATTGTATTCTCTTGAACACCCAATTCATATGCTTCTCTTTTCAATTGTTCAAGCATGTCTCCTGTACCAATAAAAATGAATTTTGTTTTAGGGAATTTTGAGAGAACAATAGGAATTGATCTTAGCAAATATTCAGGTCCCTTTTGAAAGTACATTCTACCGATAAAAAGTACTATCTTTTCATCATTAGGAGCATACTTTTTTCTAATTTCTTCTAAATTAATATCTCCAGAATCCAAATCTTTTATGTCTATTCCGTTAGGTATAATATCTATCTTGTCTTCAGGAAGACTAAAAAGATTCTTAACTTCTTCCTTCATTGAATTACTACATACTATGACTCTCCATGATTCATAAGTTAGCCACCATTCAATATCATGAATAAATTTTTGCTCTCTTGTATATATACCTTGATTCCTTCCATACTCTGTAGCATGGATTGTTGAAACTAAAGGTTTTTTTAGACTATGCTTTAAGGTGTATCCTGCAAAAGCACTTAGCCAATCATGAGCATGGATAATATCAAAATTATCTCTTTCATATATCTCTATTGACTTTCTAATAAAATTTAAATTCAAGAAATATATCCAGCTTAAAAAATCAGGTGTATCTATAATCTTTGATGGCACTCTATATACCTCAAGGTTTTTATTTTTCTCATCAGGAGCAATGTCTGAACAACATGTTATAACTTTTACATCAATGCCAAGAGAAGCTAAAGCATTGCTCAAGCCATAAACATGCCTGCTTAAGCCTCCAACGATTCTTGGAGGATATTCCCAGCTAAGCATTAAAACCTTCATTTTTGGTCCTCCTTAATTAAGCTATAAGCCTTTTTAACCATTTCCCTTTCTAAGGGATATGTCAATAAATTTAATGCAGTTTTCATATCAACAAACTTTCCCTGAATGAATACTTCCTTTTCCACATTAATATCTTTCGTTAATGGATACATTAAAAACCATAAAACCTTTTTATCTTCCTCAGGATGAAATTCTGTGGCTTCTGCATGATATTCTATTTCTCCTATAAATTTTATAATCTTTGCTTTTATACCTGATTCTTCCTCTACCTCTCTTATAGCTGTTTCTTCTATATTTTCTCCTTCCTCTACATGTCCCTTAGGAAGTACCCAACATCCATTTCTCTTCTGTAGTATTAAGACTCTATTTTTTTCATCAATTATAATTCCACCTGCAGAAACTGCCTTCATAGATTTTTCCAAAAATCACTTCTAAATCTATCTATTAATTCCTTACTTACTCCTGTTTTAAAAAGTTCATCTAAGATCTCATCGTGAGATTTACCTTGACTCTTTAGGTTTTTTGCAATTTTAAGAAGAGTCTCGTTAACCTCCCAAGGAAAAATAATCCATGCGGATGTCTCAGATATGTAGTAATCAGGTTTAATTATGGACCATGGTTTATAATAAATGGTAGCAATCTTTACCTGAGAAGCACCACAATGCTCTAAGTGTTCTTTTGCAACTTTTAAACTTTTCCCACTATCCGCTACATCATCTGCAATTAAAACTTTCTTCCCTTCTACTCCTGTAGATATTGTTTGAGTTATAACGGGTCTTTCTCTTGTTTCACCAACCCCTCTATAGAAATCTATCTTTATATTGGCTGTATAAGAATTTTCAAGAAGATCCGATAGGATTCTTGCTGGTATCCATCCTCCTCTTGCCACACCTACTATTACTTCAGGAATATAATTGTCATCTTTAATTTTTTTGGCTAAGTCAATACATTGTTTATATATTTCTTCCCATGATGGTGAAATATATTCCATATTTCTACCTCCATCTTTTTTTCTTTTATTTTATATGATTTGTATTGTTTTTAAAAGAACTTTAAAAGATTTTTAAGTTTAAAGTGTTATAATATTTCTAAAAATTTCTCAGGAGGTGAAACTGTGCCAACTATATTAGATATATTTGGAAGAGAGGTTTTAGATTCAAGAGGAAATCCAACAGTAGAAGCAGAAGTTTATTTAGAAGATGGAAGTATGGGAAGAGCAATAGTACCATCAGGGGCTTCTACGGGAAGTAGAGAGGCTTTAGAACTAAGAGATAAGGATGAAAAAAGATACAAAGGAAAGGGTGTTACTCAGGCAGTAAAAAATATAAATGAGATTATTGCGCCTGAATTAATTGGAATGGACGCCTTAGATCAGTACTTGATTGATAAAACCATGATAGAATTAGATGGTACAGAAAATAAATCAAGACTCGGAGCAAATGCAATATTAGCTGTGTCTTTAGCTGTAGCAAGAGCTGGAGCAAATTATTTAGGTATTCCTCTTTATGCTTATCTTGGAGGCATTCAAGCCCGTGAACTTCCTGTCCCTCTAATGAATGTAATTAATGGTGGAAAGCATGCAGATAACCCATTAGATTTCCAAGAGTATATGATAGTGCCTCTTGGACCAAACTTCAGAGAATCATTAAGATGGGCTGTTGAGGTTTTTCAGACTTTGAGATCAATATTAAAGAGCAAAGGGCTTAATACTAATGTTGGTGATGAAGGGGGTTTTGCTCCTTATATAGAAAAGAATGAAGAACCTCTATCCATTTTAGTAGAAGCCATTAAAAAGGCTGGTTTTGAACCTGGAAAAGATATTGCTCTTGCCCTTGACCCTGCAGCAAGTGAATTCTACGAAGATGGCAAATACAATTTACAGGCAGAAGGAAAATCATTATCTTCTGATGAGATGATAGCATTTTATGAGTATTTAGTAGAAAAGTATCCTATTGTTTCTATAGAAGATGGATTATCTGAAAAGGATTGGGAAGGATGGCAAAAGCTAACCCAAAGATTAGGAAAGAGAATTCAATTAGTGGGTGATGACATATTTGTTACAAATCCTAAGATTTTAGCAGAGGGGATTGAAAAGGGAATAGGAAATGCAATTCTAATTAAAGTAAACCAGATTGGTACATTAACAGAAACTCTTGATACTATAAGACTTGCTCATCAAAATGGATATAAAACAGTTATTTCCCATAGATCAGGAGAGACAGAAGATACTTTTATTGCAGATTTAGCTGTAGCAGTCAATAGTGGGCAAATTAAAACAGGCTCCTTAAGTAGAACCGATAGAATTGCAAAATATAATCAGTTATTAAGAATTGAGGAAGAATTAGGAGAAGGGGCAGTTTATAAAGGGATTTTAAATTTCAAGAGGAGATAAGAAGGTAGGGGTAGTTTATCTACCCCTATTTTATGAAAAAAGAATTTATAGTTTTATTTTCTATTTTAATCATTGCTTTTATTATTTGGGTATATTTCTATACCAGTGGGCAAGCTTTCTATTTAGTTGTCGAAGTTAATAACAAGGAAGTAATGAGAATTAATTTGGCAAAAATTCAAGAGAAAAAAGTTTTTAGTGTAGAAGGAGTAATAGATAAAAGTTATTTTGAGTATGATCCTAAGTATGGGGTTAGAATGATAGCATCTCCATGTCCTGATAAATTATGTGTGAAGCAAGGATGGATTAAAAAAGTGGGAGAAAGTATTGTGTGTTTGCCAAATAGAGTTGTTTTGAGATTGGAAGGAAAAAGATGAAGGTTTTATCTGTTGAAGAGACAAGAATTTTAGAAAATAAGTTGGTAAAAGAATATAATATTCCTCCATTGTTGTTAATGGAAAATGCTGGTGCTCAATCTTTTAGCTTATTAAAAGAGAAAATAAATTTAAAGGATAAAAGGATATGTGTTTTATGTGGACCAGGAAATAATGGAGGAGATGCCTTAGTTATTGCGCGCTATCTATATATGAATGGAATAACGCCAACAGTTTTTTTATACAATTGGGATAAAAATATTTCTGAGCTTTCGAAGATACAATATGAGATTTTAAAAAATACAGAGATAGAATTTTTATCACTAAGAGAAGAATATAGAAGCATAAGATTTTTTGATATTATTATTGACGGGCTTTTAGGGATTGGTCTAAAGAGACCATTAGATAATGAGTTAGTAAGTATAATTGAAGAAGTTAATAATCTTAACAAAACTGTTATCTCAATAGATGTGCCTACAGGAATAGATGCTGATTCTGGTAAAATTATGGGGGCTTGTATCAAAGCAAACTATACAGTTACTATGTTTTTACCCAAAATTGGCTTTTTTAATCCAAAGGTTATAGATTACATTGGGGAACTTGTTGTTAATCCATTGGGATTTCCTATAAAATTTTTAAACGACTTGATTCCTTCTAATATATACTATGTCCAAGAAGAAGATATTTTAAAAAGTATTCCTAAATTTCCATTAGGAGTTCATAAAGGGGAAAAGGGTAAAGTTTTAATTATAGGGGGATCCCTCCAGTATAGTGGTGCTCCAATTTTATCTGCAAAGTCCGCTTTAAGAACTTCTGCTGGGTTAGTTTACCTTGCTCTTCCAGAATCTATAAGTAATCTTCATAGGGGACAAAATCCAGAGATTATTTTCATTCCATTAGGGGATCAAAGTGGTTATATATCCTATGAGAGTGTAAGTAAAATTCTTGAAATTATAGAAAAATTGAGAATAGATTCTGTAGGGATTGGACCAGGTATTGGACTCTTTGAAGCTACTCAAAGATTTATTCAAGAATTGGTTTTGAAAATTGATAAGCCATTAGTTATTGATGCAGATGCTTTAACTGCAATTAAACCTACTTTGTCTTATCTAAATAAAGGTAACATAATAATAACCCCTCATATAGGGGAAATGTCTCGTTTAACTGATTTGTCAATAGAACACATTTTAGAAAACAGGATAGATGTTTCGAGAAAATTTGCAGAAAAATATAATATAAATCTTATCTTAAAAGGTCCTTATTCTTTGTCTGTTTTTCCAGATGGTGATGTATATATAAATCCATTTGCATCTTCTCTTTTAGCTACAGCAGGCTCGGGAGATGTTTTGACAGGTATACTTACCGCTTTATTAGCTCAGGGAATTTCTATTAAGAAAGCATGTGTGTTAGGTAATTATATTCATTCTTTATCTTCTTTGATATACAAAGAAACAATTGGAGATAGAGGTCTTATTGCAGGAGATATAGTTGAAAACATACCTTTGGCGTTTAAGAAAATTATAGAAAATTCTTGATTTAACCTATTCTTTCTCTTCTTGTCAAACTTAATAAAATATAGTAGAATTCTAATTGAGATATACTTTTGAAAATTTCAATGTAAGGAGGCGGAATAATGTCTGGACATTCAAAATGGGCAAATATTAAACATAGAAAGGCAGCAACAGATGCAAAGAAGGGGAAGCTTTTCTCCAATTTAAGTAAAGAAATTATAATAGCTGCTAAACAAGGAGGAGGGAATCCAGAAACTAATCCAAGATTAAGAGCTGCTATTGAGAGAGCTCGCGAGGCAAATATGCCAAAAGAAAACATCGAAAGAGCTATTAAGAGGGGAACAGGAGAAATTCCTGGTGTAACTTATGAAGAGGTAGTTTATGAAGGATACGGACCTGCTGGTGTTGCAATTATGGTAGAGGTTGTAACAGATAATAAAAATAGGACTGCCTCTGAGATTAGAAGGATCTTTACAAAACATGGTGGCAATTTAGGAGAGGCTGGCTGTGTCTCATGGATTTTTGAAGATAAGGGGAGTATTTTCATTGATAAAGAAAGTGTAGTGGATGAGGATCAACTTTTGAGTGATGCCTTAGAAGCTGGTGCAGAAGATGTAAGAATTGATCCTGATAGTATTGAGATTATCACATCTCCACAGGAATTCACTGCTGTTAAAGAAGCATTATTAGCTAAAGGATATAAGATAACTCAAGCAGAAGTAACTAAGGTTCCAAAAAATTTAGTACCTGTTCAAGGTGAAGATGCAGAAAAGCTTTTGAAACTAATGGAAGAATTAGATGATCATGATGATGTACAAAAAACTTATGCTAATTTTGATATTCCTGACGAAATTTTGCAAAAATTGTCTTAGATGTTAATTTTAGGAATTGATCCAGGAACAGCCACTATAGGCTACGGTTTGGTTGATTTTAATAACAAAAAACTAAAAATAGTAGATTATGGAGTATTAACTACTCCAAAGGAATGGGTTGTAGAAAAAAGATTAAACTATGTATATATGGAAATTTCTAATATTTTAGAAAAGTATAATCCAGATGTTGTAGTAATGGAAAATGTATATTTTTATAAGAATACGAAAACAGCTATAAATGTTGCCCAAGCACAGGGAGTAATAATGTTATCTACTTATCAACATAATATTAAGTTACAGACCTTTACTCCCTTAGAAGTAAAACAGACTATAGTAGGCTATGGTAGAGCTACTAAGGAGCAAATGCAGATTATGGTAAAAGAACTTCTACAATTAGAGGAAATTCCAAAACCAGATGATGCTGCAGATGCATTGGCGCTTTGTATATGTTATTCTTTAACTAAAGGTGATAAAGTTTGAGTTTTATCAATCATATTCATGGAAAGATATTGGAAGTTGACAATAATGTTTTAATAATTTCGTTAAATAAAATTAGTTTTAGGATATTTCTATCTGATTGTAGTATAAAAAAAATAAAAGATAAGATAGGAGAAGAAATAGATATTTATGTAAGTGAGATTTTTAATATGGAAAGTATTAGACTTTATGGTTTTTTAGAAAAAGACGAGAGGGATTTTTTTGAAAGCCTGATGGAATTACCGGGAGTGGGGGTGAGATTAGCCTTGAAGATTGTAGATAATATTACTTATAATGACTGGAAAAATGCTTTAGAAAATAATAATTGGGAGATCTTAACTTCTATTCCAGGAATTGGAAAAAAAATTGCCCAAAAAATATTTTTCTCTGCTAAGAGGACATTGCCTATTGAAGAAAAGAGCGATGAAATTGAAACAGTAGCAAATGCTTTGATTAATCTTGGTTATACAAAAAGCGAAGTTAACAAAGTAATGAAAGAATTGTCAAAGGAGAAAGGGAAATCTATAGAAGAATTAATAAAGATTGCATTAGATATACTCAGAAAGATGTAAATAAATGAGAAAGAATTATTCTTTTTCTTTAGTTCAAAAAGAACCAGCCTTAGAAAATCTTTTAAGACCAAAGAATCTTTGTGAATTTGTTGGTCAAAAGAAGATTATAGAAAGACTTGATATTATTTTAAAAGCTGCAAAAGAAAGAAAAGAAGCTTTAGATCATATTTTATTTTGTGGTCCTCCTGGCTTAGGTAAGACGACATTGGCTTTAATTTTGTCTACTGAAGAGAATGTGGAAATAAAGATGGTTTCTGCACCAACTTTGCAAAAGACTGGTGATTTAGTAGGAATTTTAACATCTTTATCGGAGAGAAGTATTTTATTTATTGATGAAATTCATAGACTTTCCCCCTCTCTTGAAGAGGTATTATATTCTGTAATGGAGGACTTATCTATAAGTATAGTTACTGGTAAAGGACCTTCTGCAAGAATAATAAAATTCAAACTACCACCTATTACTATTGTTGGAGCTACAACAAGACCTGGATTATTAAGTCATCCTTTAAGGGATAGATTTGGTTTTATTGCCAATTTTGACTATTATAATGAGGAAGAGTTGGTAGAGATTTTGTTAAGATCCCAAAAAATATTGGATTTAAATCTTTCTGAAGAAGTACTCTTGGAGATTGCAAAGCGTTCAAGAGGTACACCAAGAATTGCAAACAGGCTTCTAAAGAGGGTTAGAGATTATATTCAGGTTATGGATATTAATAATTTAAGTATTGATAAGGTTAAAGAAATTCTAAATTTCTTAGGAATAGACTATAAAGGATTGGATGAGTTAGATAGAAAAATATTAAAAGCGATTAGGGATAATTTTAAAGGTGGACCTGTAGGAATAAAAAATCTTGCTGAGTTTTTGAATGAATCTCCTGAAACAATAGAAGTGATGTATGAACCTTATCTTTTAAGGATTGGTTTTATTCAAAGAACTCCAAGAGGAAGAATAATAACACCTTTAGGTTTAACTCATTTAATGGAGGCTGACTCATGAATAGGGATCTTCTTTTGCATATATGTTGTGCGGTTTGTTTGATATATCCCCTTGAAAAGCTAAGAGAGAATGGGTATGATGTGAAAGGTTTTTGGTATAATCCCAATATTCATCCTTATCAGGAATACAAAATGAGATTAGAAACCTTAAAAAATTATGCAAGTATGCAAAATTTAGAGTTAATTGTAAATGATGATTATGATTTAGAAGGTTTTATTCGAAATGTAGTTTATAGAGAGAATGAAAGGTGCCCTGTTTGTTACTATATGAGGCTAAAGAAAACAGTAGAAACTGCTAAAGATTTAGGATTTAATAGATTTACTACTACACTTTTAATGAGTCCTTATCAGAAGCATGATTTAATATTTAAGATTGGTAAGATGTTAGAAAATGAGTATAATATAGAGTTTGTTTATTATGACTATAGAAGTGAATATAGGACTGCTATAAATAAGGCTAAGGAACTAAATTTATATAGACAAAAATATTGCGGTTGTATATATAGTGAAAAGGAGAGATACTGGAAAGGAGAGAAGAAATGAAATATCATGTATTGGTTAATCCTATAGCAAATAAAGGCAGAGGAGAAAAGTTATTTCCAGAAATTAAATCTTTGTTAGAGAAAGAAAATATTAATTTTGATATTGAGTTTACATTAGGAGGAGAGGGAACTCTTAAGCAGGTTGAAAAGGCTTTGGATAAGGGGGCAGATATAGTTGTTGCTGCAGGTGGAGACGGAACAGTGAATGAAGTTGTGAATGGACTTAGAGGTAGAGCTAAATTAGGAATTCTTCCTATTGGAAGAGGGAATGATGTAGCAAGATCTTTGAAAATTCCTAAGAACTTAAAAGAGGCAGTTAAGCTACTTAAAAAGGGCAAAAATTTTAAGATGGATTTAGGCATGATAGATGGTAGATATTTTGTGGGGGTTACTGGATTGGGATTTGATGCAGAAGCAAATTTAACAGCAAATAGATTAAAGTTTAGGGGACCGCTTGGATATGTGGCATCAGTTTTTTTAACCCTTAAAAATTATAAACCAAAAAAGTGTAACATTTATATGGATGATAAAGTTTGGAGTGGAGAAATTACGTTAGTGGCTATTGGAAATACAAGAAATTATGCAGGAGGAATGAAAATAACTCCAAGTGCTAGATTAAATGATGGTTTATTTGATATTTGTATTGTGGAGAAAATACATCCCTTAGAATTAGTTCTCTATTTTCCATTAATTTATTTTGGAAAACACACTATTAATCCTCATGTAAAAATGTATAGGGCAAAAGAGGTAAAGATTGAGGGGGAGAAGGATTTAATGGCAACTATGGATGGAGAATTGATTCCTGCGGAAAAATTAGTAGTTAAAAATATTCCTAATATACAAGATGTTATATGTGGGGGTGTGATCGAACTATGTTAAATTTATTTGGGAAATGGTTGATTATTTTAGGAGTCATTCTCATAATTTTGGGAATAGTTTTATCCTATGGTCTTAAGTTCTTTCCTATTGGTCGTCTTCCTGGTGATATAAGGATTGAAAAGAAGAATTTTGTCTTTTATTTTCCTGTTACCACTTCTATTATCTTAAGTATTATCTTGACTATAATCCTAAGTATCATATTTAGGATCTTGAAATGAGGATCTTTTGTATCTTTGTTCTCTTTTTAATATTATTTGTGGTCTCTTTTTCTCAAGAGATACCTATCATAAGAGTGGGTGTCTTAAAAATAGACAGAGAAATATTTATTTCAAATGTTGGTTTAATTGTTAACTCTTATATTAATATTGAATTGGGAGGAAATGGAGAACTATATTTAAAAATTTCTGAAAATTGTGCAGTATTAAACTTTGGTAAGGACGTTTTAATCCTTAGCTTACCGATTACTCTATATCCACAGAAAGATAAGAAAATAACAATAAATTCTAACCAATATAGAGGTATTTTTGAGATAAACAATGACGGATGGCTTATAAATATATTGAATTTAGAGGAATATTTGTATGGTGTTGTACCTGCAGAGATGCCAGCCTCTTATCCAATAGAGGCTTTAAAGGCACAGGCTGTAGCTTCGAGAACCTATGCATTAGCAAATATGGGAAAACATAAAGATTTTGATCTGTGTTCAACAACTCACTGCCAAGTTTATAAGGGCTTTAGTTATGAGAAGGAAAGTTCTAATAAGGCAGTATTGGAGACGATAGGAGAAGTTATTACTTATAATGGAAGTTTAATAAAGGCATTTTTTCATTCCTCCTCAGGAGGCATAACGGAAAATAGTGAAGACGTTTGGGGGGGATATTATCCTTATTTGAGAAGTGTTAAGGATGTAGAAGAACTTGAAAAGGATAGTTGGACAGTATACTATTCTTTTGAAGATACGAGGAGAAAATTATTATCAATAAATATAAATTTAGAAAATATAGACACTATAGAATTAGAGAAGAGTGCTACTGGAAGAGTAAAAAATGTTGTCCTAAAGAATACAATGGGTGAAAATATAATCAAAGGAACTTTGTGGAGAGAGATTTTTGATTTACCGAGTACTCTTTTTAATATAGAATTTTCAAATGGCGGGATGTATTTTAAAGGAAAGGGTTATGGGCATGGTGTTGGAATGTCTCAAAAGGGTGCAAAGTATTTGGCAGAAAAAGGTTATAATTATAAGGATATTTTAAAGTACTACTATCAAGGGGTAGATATAAAAAGATGGTACTAAAATTATCTGATTATGATTACTATTTGCCAGAAGAATTGATAGCCCAAGAACCAGTAGAACCACGGGATAGCTCCAAATTAATGGTAGTATCTCGGGAGAGTGGAGAGATATCTATCTGTATTTTTAGAGATATTCACAGGTTTTTGAGAAAAGGTGATGTATTAGTTTTAAATGATACAAAGGTAATACCTGCAAGAATATATGGAAGAAAAGAGACAGGAGCTAAAATAGAGGTTTTGTTGTTGAAGAAGATAGATGATTTGACCTTCTCTGCTCTCATAAAACCAGGAAGGAGAGCAAAAATTGGATCTAAAATTCTTTTTAAGGATGATGTGTTTTGTGAAGTATTAGAAAGAAATGAAGATGGTATATTTCTTCTCAAGTTCTCAACGCCAAATTTAGAAAATATTTTGCCTGAGATTGGAAAGATACCTTTACCTCCTTATATTAAAAAACCTTTGGAAAATCCAGAAAGATACCAAACAGTTTATGCTAAAAAGTTAGGTTCAGTTGCTGCTCCTACCGCAGGTTTACATTTTACTCCTGAGTTATTAGAGAATTTAAAAAATATGGGAATTGAAATTTTATATATAACTCTACATGTTGGTTTAGGTACTTTTAGACCTGTAGTTGTAGATGATATTACAAAACATAAGATTGATCCAGAATACTATGAGATTTCAGAAGAAGTTAGTTACAGGATAAATAAGGCAAAAGAGGAGGGAAGGAGAATAATAGCAGTGGGAACTACTGTTACAAGGACCTTGGAAGGAAATAGAGAGGGTAGTAGGGTAAAGGCGGGAAAAGGTCTTGTTGATTTATTTATTTATCCTGGATTTGAATTTAAAATAATTGATGGTTTAATAACAAATTTTCATCTTCCAAAATCTACCCTATTAATGTTAGTTTCCGCATTTATGGGATATGATTTAATGAAAAAAGCATATGCAAAAGCCATTGAAGAAAGATTTAGATTTTATAGCTTTGGAGATGCCATGTTTATATATTGAGGTGTAGGATGAAATTTGAAGTATTGATAAGGGATCAAAAGAGTAAAGCAAGGATCTGTAAGATAGAGACTTATCATGGAGAAATAACAACTCCTGTCTTTATGCCAGTAGGCACACAAGGAGCTGTAAAAACTCTATCACCTGAGGAGGTCAGGGAGCAGGGAGCAGAAATTATTTTAAGTAATACATATCATTTATTTTTACGACCAGGACCAGAAATAATTGAGAAAGCAGGTGGTTTACATAAATTTATGTCTTGGGATGGTCCTATTTTGACAGATAGTGGAGGTTATCAGGTTTTTAGCTTAGCAAAACTGAGAAAGATTGATAATGATGGGATCCATTTTAGTTCTCACATTGATGGTACAAGGTATTTTTTTACTCCAGAACTTGTTATTGATACACAGAGTAAGTTGGGTTCAGATATTGTCATGCCTTTAGATGTTTGTCTTGGATATGGGGCGGATTATTGGGAGACTGAAGAAGCTTTAAGACTAACTATTGAATGGTTGAAAAGAAGTATAAACTATAACAATAGAAAACATTATCAAAATCTATTTGGTATAATTCAGGGAGGATTTTACAAAGACCTTAGACTGGAAGCTATTAACAAAATGTTGGAATTGCCATTAGATGGTTTTGCTTTAGGTGGTATTAGTGTAGGAGAACCAAAAGAGTTGATGTATGAAATATCGCAATTTATTACAGATAATTTGCCAGATGATAAGCCAAGATATCTTATGGGGGTGGGAGCTCCTGAGGATCTCGTTGTTATGGTAGGGTTTGGTATTGATATGTTTGATTGTGTTTTGCCAACGAGACTTGCTCGTCATGGGATTTTTTATACAAGAGATGGGAGAAGAAATATAAAAAATGCTATCTATAAAGAAGATTTATCCCCATTGGAAGAAGACTGTGATTGTTATACTTGTAGAAAGTTTAGCCGTGCATATATTAGACATTTGTATCTTCAATATGAAACCTTTTCCTATAGACTTTTAACTATTCATAATCTAAGATTTTTATTTAGGATTATGTCTGAATTAAAAAGAAGTATAATAGAAGGGAGGTATGAGGAGTATAAAAAAAGTTTTCTTAAGAGATTTCTTAGTAATGACAGAGAAAATAGATTGGAGAAGGAGGAGCTATGGACCAAAATACTGGGAGTTTAATTAGTTTATTAATTGTTTGGGGAGTTGTAATAGCAATCTTCTACTTTATTGCAATAGTCCCTCAAAGAAGAGAAGAAAAAAGAAGGCAAGAAATGTTGGAATCTTTAAAGGCTGGAGATAAAATAGTAACAAAAGGTGGATTAATAGGACAGATTGTTGCAGTAAATAAGCAAACTAAAATATTGCAGGTATCTTTTGGAAAGGGAATAATTATTGAAATGGTTCGTGAAGGTGTAGCATATAAACTTAAGGAATAATAATTAGAGAAAGGGGAGATAAAAAATTATGAATATTCGATCAGAGTATAAAACTGCTTTTATTGTTATTGTTTCTGCTGTTGCTTTATGGATTCTTTTAACTTATCCATTTAGATTAGGACTTGATATAAAAGGTGGTATTAGAGTAACTTTGCAATGCCAAAAAGCACCTAATGTAGAAATAACAGATGATGCAGTTCGAAGAACCATTGAAGTAATTAGAAATAGAATCGACCAATTAGGTGTTACAGAACCATCTTTATATAGGGAGGGTGCGGATAGAATAGTTGTTGAATTGCCAGGAATAAAGGATCCAGAAAGAGCTTTAGAGATAATAGGTCAAACTGCATTGTTAGAATTTAAAGATGAACACGAAAAAACAATACTAACTGGATCCGCCTTGAAAGATGCAAGAGTTGAATTTGATCAGTTGGGTCAGCCTCAAGTAAGGGTTGAAATGACTCCTGAAGGCGCAAAAATCTTTGCCGATTTCACATCAAAAAATATAGGAAAGCCTGTAATTATTGTTCTTGATGGAAAAGTAATATCCAGTCCAATAATTAAAGATGCAATTACACAAGGTGTTGGAGTAATAACAGGAAAATTTACCTTGGATGAGGCACAAAAGTTAGCAATACTACTTAGAGCAGGAGCATTGCCAGTACCCGTAAAGGTTGTTGAAAATAGAACTATTGATCCAACATTGGGAAAAGATACAATGGAATCTGCTTATAAGGCAGGAATTATAGGCGGTATTCTTGTTATTTTGTTTATGTTAATTGTATTTAGACTTCTTGGTTTGGTAGCAGATATAGCTTTGATTTTATACGTTATATTGGATTTAGCTGCTTTAAAACTTATTGGAGCAACTTTAACATTACCAGGTATTGCAGGAATAATCTTGTCCATTGGTATGGCTGTAGATGCTAACTGTTTAATATTTGTTAGAATGAGAGAAGAGTTTGAAAAGAGAAAAACTCCAATGGCCTCTTTAGATGCAGGTTTTAGAAATGCACTCCGTGCTATCATAGATAGTAATGTTACAACTATTCTTGGTGCTTTAATACTATTCTACTTTGGTACAGGTCCAGTAAGGGGTTTTGCAGTGACTTTGTCCATTGGTGTTGCCCTTAGTATGTTCACAGCAATTACAGTTACAAGAACCCTATTAGAGAACCTACTACAATTGCCTTTCCTTAGAAAAGCAACAAAGCTTATTGGTTTTTAGTTTTAGAAGGGAGGATAAAGAAGTGAAAGAGATAAACTTTTTAGGCAAGAATGTTAGAAGGTTTTATTTTGCAGTTTCTCTAATATTTATAATAATCTGTATTGTTTCACTTTTTACAAAAGGGTTAAATTATAGTATAGATTTTCAAAGTGGAACATTAATCCATTATAAATTAGAAAATCCTCTAAATACAAAACAGATATCAGAGATAAGAAGAATTGTAAATAGTATGTTTGCAAAGTCAATGGTACAAACAGCCTCTGATTTAAAAGAAGTATGGATAAGAACAAAGCCCTTAAATGATGAAGAGTATAAAAAGCTTTCGTCCGAATTAGAAAAAATTCTTGGTAAATATACAGGGAAGGATTTAACAACCATAGAGCCTACAATAAGTAAAGAATTAACTGAAAAGGCTATTCTTGCTTCAGTTTTAGCAGTAATAGTAATGTTAGTCTATATTACACTGAGATTTAGATTTGATTATGCAATTTCTGCAATTGTAGGTGAAACCTTTGTAATTTTAGGTACCATTGGTCTTTTTTCAATTTTCCAGTGGGAGGTAAGTCCTTCCTTTATTGCAGCTTTATTAACATTACTTGGTTATGACATTAATGATGCCATTATTGTTTTTGACAGAATAAGAGAAAATATAAAGTTGTATCCTAAAGAGGATTTCGTGAAAGTAGCAAATAAGAGTATAAACCAGGTTTTAGTAAGAACTTTGTATACTGTTATTACTACTTTGCTTGCTATTACTCCTTTATTAATTATGGGTGGTGAGGTTTTAAGACCCTTTATTATTGCATTATATTTAGGTATCCTTTTAGGTACCTATTCCAACATATTTGTTGCATCAGGACTACTTACTGAATTTAGAGAAGTAAGAAAAGCTTAAATGTTCAAATGGGTTTTTTTGCCTGGAAATGAAAGGCAAGAAGAGGAGCTTATAAGAAATTTAAACATATCTCCTCTTCTTGCCCGTCTTCTTGTTAATCGTGATATTACCGATGTAGAATCTGCTCGTAAATTCCTTAACCCTTCTTTTCAAAATCTTCACGATCCTTTTAAATACTTTTCTGAACTTGAAAGAGCCATAGATTATCTTCTATATATTAGGGATAAGAAAAAAAAGATTCTCATATATGGAGATTATGATGCAGATGGTATAACATCTACAGCACTTCTATTGAAATTTCTTAGAAAATGGGGATGGGAAGCGGACTATTATATTCCTCATAGATTAGTTGAAGGTTATGGCTTAAAAAAAGAGACTCTTCAAAAATTAAACCTTTCTGAATATAGCTTACTTATTACGGTAGATTGTGGGATAAATAGTATAGAGGAGGTTAATTATCTTAGGAGAAATGGTTTAGAAGTTATTATTACTGATCATCATATTCCAATGCAAAATAATATTCCAGATGCACTAATAGTATTTAATCCTCATCTTAAGAATTATCCATTCCCATATCTTGCAGGAGTTGGCACTGTTTTTAAGTTTATACAAGCAATAGCAGAAAAATTAAATTATAACTTATTTAATGAAAAGGGAATATTCGAATTGGTTACTTTAGGTACTTTGGGAGATCAAGTAGAATTAAAGGATGAAAATAGAGTATTGGTTAAACATGGTCTAAAGGAGCTCATCAATACTAAAAATTTTGGAATTAAACATCTTATAAAAAAAGCAGGACTTAGTAATTATTCTTCATTCGATACAAAAGATGTTGTTTTTTATTTAGTTCCTCGGTTAAATGCTATTGGTAGACTTCGGGAAGTAAAAGAGGCGATAGATCTTATTCTTACAGAAGATGAAAATATAGCATTAGAGCTTGCAGAAATTTTAGATAGGGAAAATCGAGAAAGGCAGAGGATTAAAGATGAAGTTTATAATTCTGCAGAAGAATTAATTGAGGAATATTTTAGGAAAGAAAATGATAATGTGCCAATAATTATACTTTACAATGAAAATTGGCATAAAGGAGTTTTAGGATTAGTAGCTGCAGATTTGGCGGAGAAATATAATAGACCTGTATTATTGGGTAGAATTGAAGATGAATATGTGGTTGGATCAGGTAGAGGAGTGGAAGATGTAGATATATACAACTTTATCAAAAGCCTCTCCCACTACCTTAGTAGGTTTGGTGGACATAAATCTGCAGTTGGTTTTAGTATTGAAAAGAGTGAATGGGATAAATTTTATAAATCCGCTATTGAACTTGCCTGGAAGTTGTGGGGTGATTTGGATTTATCTCCAAAGATTAAAATTGATGCAAAACTTGATATTAAAGAGATTAATTCAAATTTGTTTTTAGATATTGAAAGATTATCTCCTTTTGGACCAGGAAACGAGGAGCCCTATTTTCTTATTCCTAATTCTACTGTTCAAGATCTGTATGAATATAAGCCAGGAAAAAGATTTAATGTAAGAGTAGTTGATGTTTCTGGCACTGTTTTGTCGGTAACGGGTTTTGGAACCACTGATAAGCTCCAGAACAATAAGAATGAATTTATGGATATGGTGGTTAGAATCCATAAAGGTAGTTTTGGCGGTGAAAAATTCTATAAATTTCACTTGGAAGATTTTAAGTTAGCGGATAAAGCAAAAATAAATATTCAACATTCAAAAAGAGAAAAAGGGCGATATCTGATTAATGTAGATAATGATATAGAAAAAAATTTGCTTATAGAAAAAATAAGGAAAATAAAGAAAGAGGTAATTATAGTAACTTCATCTTGGAACAAAGAATATTGGCAATTTAATGATTTAACTTTTATTTCTCCATGGAATTTAGAGAAAAATTTGGATTATTTAGAGAAAGCATCTTTAATAGTTTGGGAGGATGCAGAATTATTGCTATCAATAAATGATTTTGTGGATCTTTATGAAAAGTATGTAAAAAATTTAAAGTCTCATATATTTTTTATCACGTTAATAAACGATGAAAAAACTTTTTTAGATATATCTAAACTTTTAAACATCAGATTCATAAGATATTCTTCAAAGGCATCAAGACCATTTTTGGCTGATCTTAGATTTTCTAAAAATAGGATTAAGGAGGAAGAAACCTTTAAAAGAATAAATGCTTTATTTTATCCCACACAATACCCCTTTAAATATTACAACCATTTGGTTTTTCAAAGCCCTCCCTTGCTTTTATCAGAGTTAAGAAGATGGACAAAAATATCAAAACATTCTTATCTATTTTTTGGAAAGGATGAAATATTAGAGGCTTATAAAAGACTTCAGGAAAAGTTGAATACTCTCTTGAGGGAAGAGCAAGTATTTTTTAAAAAGAATGCTCTTGATTTTCTACTTCTTCTTCAGAGAGGTCGTCTCTCTGAAATTTATTCTCTTCTATTCTATTATGAAGCTTTCGAGCCAAAGTAATAAACGCTGTATGAGCAACCATTCTATGGAAAGGTCTAACTGATAAATCTTCTATTTGCCAAGGTCTCAATAAAGTTTCGAAAGTGTCAATTAGAACAAATTGTTTTGTTTCTTTTAGGGCTTCTACTGTTTTTTGGGCTTGTATGATTGTAGGAGTATATGCCAGAAAAATCCCACCTGGTCTGAGGGCTTTAACAGCGTGCGGAACAACTCGCCAAGGTTCAGGTAGATCTAATATTAACCTATCAAAGTCCTCTTCTTCTATTTCTTCATATATATTTTTCAGCTTTAGGACATGGTTTTTGGGCTCCAAAAGAAAGTTATGTATATTTTTCATGGCTCTATTTGCAAAATCCTCTCTAATTTCGTAAGAGACAACAAGTCCTTCTTCTCCGACTGCCTGGAGTAGTGCAATAGTAAGAGCACCAGATCCGATCCCTGCCTCTATTATCTTTGCACCTGGAAATATATCTGCCCATATAAGAATAATACCAATATCCTTAGGATAGATGATCTGTGCTCCACGAGGCATTTCTAAAATATAATCTGAAAAGGTTGGACGGAAAGCTATAATTCTTCCTCCATGAGAAGAGTAGATTACACTTCCTTCTTCCTTACCTATAATATCATTATGGGGAATGGACCCCTTATTATAGAAGAAGATTTTATCTTTTTCTAACTTTATTAAATGTTTTCTTTTTTCTTCCCAAAGAACTACTAAGTCTCCTTCTCTGAACTTTCCTCTATTATAAATTCTTTGCATTTAACTTTGCCCTTTTCAGTCTTTTTTGTACTTCTTCCCAAGGATAGGTGTTTAATATATCTTCTTTCTTGAGCCAGGCTCTTCTCGCTACAAAAATTCCATACCTGATTAGTGAGAAGCTACGAATATCATGGGCGTCCGTACCAATAGAAAGAAGTATACCATATTTTTCTTTTGCTCTTCTTGCATCTAAGTCGCATAAATCCAATCTGTCTGGCTGAGCATTTATTTCCAAAATAGTTCCAGTTTCTTTTGCAGCTTCTAATATGGCATCTAAGTCTACCTCATAAGCAGGTCTCTTATTTATCAATCTTCCTGTTGGATGACTTATGATATCTACATAAGGATTTTTTATAGCGGATATTAATCGCTCTGTAATTTTTTCTTTTGATTGTTTAAACCCAGAATGAAGTCCTGCTATTACTATGTCGAATTTTTCCAAAACTTCATTTGGAAGATCTAAGTTACCATCACTTAGTATATTTGCCTCAATGCCATGTATTATTCTAAAATCTTTAAATTTTTTATTCAGTTCATAAATTTCCCTTCTTTGCTTTTCTATTTGTTCGGGAGTCAATCCTCCTGCTACTCCTAATGCCTGACTATGATCAGATATTACTAAGTACTTATAGCCAAGTTTATATGCATAATTTGCCATCTCCTCTATAGTATTCATGCCATCACTCCAATTAGTATGAGAATGCATTTCTCCCACTATATCCTTTTCTTCTATTAATATAGGTATCTTATTTTGCATAGCTAACTCAATTTCACCTTGGTCCTCTCTAAGTTCAGGGGGTATATATTGTAGACCGAGCACTTCATATATCTCTTCCTCTTTTTCTCCTGCTATTTTTTTATTATCAGATAATCTAAATACTCCGTACTCGTTAATTTTTAATCCCTTTTTAAGGGCGAGTTCTCTTAATTTTATATTGTGATTTTTTGAGCCTGTAAAATATTGTAACGCAGCACCAAAGGATTCATCCTCAACAACCCTAAAGTCTACTTGGATTCCAGGCTCTACTATAATGCTGGTTTTTGTTGTGCCTGCAGCAAGAATATTTTTTAAAATAGGTAGCTTCAATAGTTGTTCATTTACTCTTTCCATGTCCTTTGTTGTAATCAAGATATCAATATCACCGATAGTCTCTTTTCTTCTTCTAATACTACCTGCTGGAGTAATATTGGTTATATATGGGTTGTTGGATAAATAGGATATAATTTCTTCGACGATTGGTAGAGCAATACCCAAAGGTATCCTTTCACTGCTTTGTCTAAATTGTTTTATCCCTTCTAAAATGTTTTGTTCTACCTTTTCACCTAATCTTGGTAACAATCTAATTCTACCTTCTTTTGCTGCTTTCTCTAAGCTATCTATATCCTTTATGCCTAATTCTTTATATAATCTGTAAGCTAATTTTGGACCTATTCCAGGTATTTTCTCTAACTCCAAAACCTCAGGAGGTATTTCTTTTTTTAGTTCTTCTAAATATGAAATCTTACCAGTTTCCAAATATTCAGCTATTTTTTGTCCAATACTTTCTCCTACACCTTTAATCTTATTTAATTTTCCCAATTTGTATAACTTTTCTATATCCTCCTGCAAATTTTCAATTCTCATTGCAGCCTCTGTATATGCTGCTACTTTATATTTGTTTTCTCCTTTTATTTCTAATAAGGCTGCAATTTCATATAATGCTTTTGCAACCTCACTATTTTTCATTTACATCACATCCTTTTAAACTCATGTGATAATGTAATTTTTAAGATAATTTTATCATAATTTATTTTGAATTTATACTCTTGATTTCCTACTAATTTAGTATAAAATATTATTGTATAGAAAATTTGCTGAGAAGATGAGGTTGTAAAAATGAAGAAGTTTATAATACCTGTAAGTGGTATGACATGTGCAAGTTGTGCATTGAGGATTGAGGAAAGTTTAAAGGATTTACCAAGCTTAGAGAGTGTTACTGTTAATTTTCCTTTGGAAAGGGTAGAAATTCAGGCGGATCATATAAATTTAAAGGAAATTAAAGAGAAAATTGAAGTATAGGTTACGATATTGTTTCTAAGAAAACGTCCCTTTGCAGGTGGCGTGCTATTTCCATTCTTCCATATACTATTAAATCCAATGATAGCTGGTATATCTATGGCTTTCAGTTCAGTTTTTGTAGTAACTAATTCTTTAAGGTTAAGGAAATTTTCTCCACCAATATAAAAATAAAAAGGAGGTTTTAAAATGAGTGAGATTTTTGGGATGAGAATGAGCAAAAAGGAAATGTTGAAGACATTAATTAAAAAGATCCACGAAGGAGAGGATCCTGAGGTATTAAAAAAACAATTTAAGGAGATATTTGGAAGTGTATCCTCTACTGAGATTGCAGAGATTGAGCAAGAACTTATAAAAGAGGGGATGCCAAGAGAAGAAGTTATGAGATTATGTGAAGTCCATTTTATCTGTTTTTCAAGAGGCGTTAGAAAAGGAGAACAAGAAAGCAGAAAAGGGGCATCCAATCTCTATTCTTATGGAAGAGCATAGAATTTTATTAGATTATACAGATAAACTAATAAGTCTTACAAATAGCTTGAGATCATATGACAGTTTTGAATCTTGTGAAAATATAATGACGGAGATAAAAGATATTGTAAAGCACTTCAAGGAATCTGAAAAACATTATTTGAGAGAAGAAAATGTTTTATTCCCTTATATTGAAAAGCATGGCATAACTGAACCACCTGCAATTATGTGGATGGATCATGATAAGATTAGGGCTATAAAAAAGATATATATGAGCTTTTAGACACTTATAAAAATTTAAAATTTGATGAGTTTATAATAAAATTATCCCTTCTCTCTTCAAATTTATCAGAGATGTTAGCCAGCCATTTTTATAAAGAGAATAATGTTTTATTTCCTATGAGTAAACAAGTAATATCAGAAGAGGAGTGAAAGGATATAAGATTGCAATTTGACGAAATTGGATATTGTTGCTTTACTCCTGAAGATGTTTTGGTTTCCTTTGGAGAGCAGATTAAAAAGGAAGAGCCTAAAGTTGGGGAGGGTGTAATTAATCTACCATCAGGAAGCTTTACTTTAAAAGAATTAGAGGCAGTATTGAATACTCTTCCCGTTGATATTACTTTTGTTGGAAAAGATGATGAGGTAAAATATTTTAGTGAAACAAAAGATAGAATTTTTGTTAGAACAAGAGCAGTCATTGAGAGAAAAGTACAACAATGTCATCCCCAAAAAAGTGTTCATATAGTTGAGAAAATATTAAATGAATTCAAAAAGGGTACAAAAGATTCTGCTGAATTTTGGATAAATTTGGAGGGGAGACTAATATATATAAGATATTTTGCTGTAAGGGATAAGGAAGGAAACTACTTGGGAACTTTGGAAGTTACTCAAGATATAACTGATATTAAAAAGATAGAGGGAGAAAAAAGGTTATTAGATTGGCAATAATTTGAAAAAGATCCTGAAAAATATATAAAAAGTAGGGGGTAGCTCCCCCTACTTTTTATAAAGTATTTTTAAACCATTCAACAGTTTTATTTATTACTTGGGTTTCCCATTCAATGGAGTTAAATGTGTGATCTGCTTGCTCAATAATTTCTAATTTAACTTTGTGTGTATCTTTGAGACCATTGAAATAATCATAGGCATGTTGTATAGGTACTACAAAATCACCAGAGCCATGAATTATTAAAACAGGTAGGGGTCTTCTCTTAATTTCCTCTAATGGCTTTTTAGTAGCTATTTCTGCTAAAAATTTTTTCCGACTGGATTTCCGCCTAAGTCTAAGAAATCTCCATAATCCTTAATTTTTCCCATTTCTTCTGGACTTCTATTGAAAAATATATCAAAATGGCAAACAGCAGACCACAAGACACAAGATTTAATGTGGTTGTTTCTTCCAGAAACCATACTTGCAACAGCCCCACCCATGGACAATCCTAATATTCCAATTTTTTCTTTATCTACAAATTCATTGTTCAATAAATAATCAATTGCCACCATGGCATCAGATATTTCTCCTTCTAAAGTCATATCCTTGAATGAACCTTCGCTATCTCCTGATCCTCTAAAATCAATTCGAAGAGCTCCTATTCCTGCGTTTGTCAAAGCTTCTGCAGTTTTGACAAAAATTCTGTGGGGTTCTATTTTTGTACCAGTGAATCCATGACAAAGTAAAACAAAAGGTGTAGGTGTTTTTTCAGGAATGTGAATAACTCCAAATATTTTTTCTCCATTATTGATTAAGACTACTGGTTCCCTTTTTTCTTTCATAAGCCCTTACCTCCTTAATTTTTATTAATAGTTAGTTAAATACCATAAGATAGGTATAAAGGATAATTCATATATTAACGAGGTATTAGTAAGATTCTCTAAAGGATTAAGCCATATTGAACTCATAGAGAATATCATATCCGCTAAACCATATAATAAAGAGAATAAGAAAATTGCAAAGAAAAGGTAATAAGATGAATCTCTTTTTAAAGATTGAATATAAGAGATGGATAGGAATATTAATAGAAAATCGGTGATAGCGTAGTATATCCACACTATTTTTTCAATTATTGAAAAGTAAGAGCTGTAAGCTATCAATGGATAAGCTATTCCTAATAAAAGAACAATAAAAGCTAATAATCCAAGAATAATGAATGGTTTTTGAATGTTGAAACTTCTTTCTTTGAAAAAATGCAAGTAGAGAAGAAAAATTGGTATAGGAAATAGAATATAAAATACATCCTCAAGACCTACAAACTTAATGGGAATATTGGTAAAGATTTTGTAAAAAATCACAAAATCACCAATGGTCCAAAGTAAAAAAGAAATAAAAAGAAATTTAATATAATCTTTTATTTGAGGAGTTTTAAATATTTTGTAAAAACTTAATAAAACTAAAATTATATCAAATATTAAAGCATAGGAGCTTACTATTAATTCTTTATTACTACTAAAGGGAAAAAGGTTAATAAATATTGTGAGTAGTATTATAACGATAAAATTTATGTTAAATTTAACATTTTCCATCTCTTTTTTAATCATGACTTTATTATAATACTATAAAGAAAAATGGTAAAGATTAAATTGACACTTTTAAATTTTCCCCTTATAATAAACCGACCTTTAAATTAGCCCAGTGAGGCTAAAAAGGGAGGAAAATTGAAAAATAATTTATGTTTCTTAAAAAATAAGCAGGCAGTATCCCAGAAAAGGGATGTTGCCTGCTTTTATTTTTTTAAAGGAGGGACCTATGATTTATCAAGAAAAGGCAAAAATCTTAGATAAAGAAGGTATTAGAAGGGCATTAAGGAGGATAGCCCATGAAATTGTAGAGAGAAATAAAGGTATTGAGAATATTGTTCTGATAGGAATTAGAAAGAGAGGAGTTCCATTAGCTTTAAGATTACAAAAATATTTGAAGGAAATCGAAAACATTGAACCACCAGTTGGTATGCTCGACATTACGCTTTATAGAGATGATATAGGGATTAGATTGGAGCAACCAATAGTAGGAAAAACAGAAATAAATTTCCCCATTGATGGGAAAGATGTAATCCTAATTGATGATGTACTTTATACTGGAAGAACAGTGAGATCCGCATTGGATGCTCTTATGGATATTGGAAGACCAAAAACAGTGCAATTAGCAGTATTAATAGATAGGGGGCATAGGGAACTTCCTATCAGAGCGGACTATGTAGGAAGAAATGTACCCACCTCTCGTAAAGAACTGATTGAAGTAAGGTTAGAAGAAACAGATGGCGTTGATGAGGTTGTAATTTTAGATTTAAAAGAGGAATGAGGTGATATTTATGAGATGGAATCATAAACATCTTCTTGGAATTGAACAGTTAAGTAAAGATGATATTTTGTTAATTATCGAGACTGCTAATTCTATGAAAGAAATTCTTAAAAGAACTATAAAGAAAGTGCCTACTCTAAGAGGAAGAACAATATGTACATTATTCTATGAGCCAAGTACACGAACGAGATCTTCTTTTGAACTTGCTGCAAAATATTTAAGTGCTGATACCATAAGTATATCAGTATCAGTAAGTAGTGTGCAAAAGGGAGAAACTTTATTAGATACAGTAAAGACTTTGGAAGCTATGGGAATTGATGCTTTCATAATAAGACATAGTTCTTCTGGGGTTTGTAATTTTATTGCTCAAAATGTGTCGTGCTCTGTGATAAATGCTGGCGATGGTATGCATGAACATCCAACTCAAGCCCTTCTTGATGTGTTTACGGTTTTCGAAAAGAAAAAGAAAATAAGCGATTTAAAAGTTGCTATTGTTGGAGATATAATGCATAGTAGAGTGGCAAGATCAAATATATATGCTTGGAAGACCCTTGGAAATGAGGTAGTAGTTTGTGGACCAAGCACATTAATACCTCCAGGAATTGAGGATTTAGGCGTTCAAGTTACCTATGATGTAGACTCCGCTATAAAATCTGCAGACATCATATATGTTTTAAGGCTGCAGCTTGAAAGACAAAAGAAGGGATTATTTCCTACTCTCAGAGAGTATAATATGCTTTTTGGCATTACCGAAGAAAGAGTTAAAAAAGCTAAGAAGGATGTTCTAATTATGCATCCCGGTCCTATGAATAGAGGAGTAGAGATAACATCTGAAGTGGCTGATAGTAAATATTCAGTTATAAATGAACAGGTTACAAATGGTGTTGCAATAAGAATGGCAATTCTTTACCTCATATTGGGAGGAGGTAAATTGGATGAGACTTTTAATTCATGATGTACTTCTTATTCATCCAGAAAAAGACTTTCAGGAAAAGAAAGATATCTTAATTGAGGATGGAATTATAAGAGAGATTGATGAATATATTAGAGTTTCAGATGCAGAAGAGATTAATGGGGAAGGGAAGATTATTGTACCAAGCTTAATAGATACCCATGTTCATTTTAGGGAGCCTGGATATGAATGGAAGGAGAATATGCTTACTGGAAGTATGGCAGGAGCAGCTGGCGGATTTACAGGAGTTTTATGTATGCCAAATACAGACCCTTCAATTGATAATAGTGCCATGGTCAATTATGTTAGAAGGAGAGCGGAGGAGATTAACATCATAAAGATATATCCTATGGGAGCAATTACAAAGGGAAGAGAAGGAAAGGAATTGACAGAACTTGGAGATATGTATCGTGCTGGTGCAAAAGCCTTCTCTGATGATGGAAATTGTGTAATGAATAGTGAGTTATTGAGATGTGCTTTAGAATACTCAAAAATGTTTGATGTTCCAATTGTTGAACACTGTGAAGATGTAAATTTATCGAGCGAAGGTTCTATTAATTGGGGTAAAACAGCTACAATCTTAGGACTCAAAGGAATTCCTTGGGTTGCAGAGTCAAGTATTGTAATAAGGGATATATTTTTGTCTCAATTAACAGGTGGGAAAATACATATTGCCCATGTTTCTACATGGCAAAGTATAGAAATGATAAAATGGGGTAAAAAGAATAATATAAAGGTTACATGTGAAGTAACTCCTCATCATTTAACTTTAACGGAAGATTACATAATTAAGACGAATTATGATCCAGATACAAAGGTTAATCCTCCTTTAAGAACAAAGGAGGATGTTGATAGTCTTTGGAAAGCTTTGGATGAAGATATTATAGATGTAATTGCATCTGATCATGCACCGCATCATAGAGATGATAAAGAAAAGGAATATAACTTAGCAGAATTTGGAATTTCCGGAATAGAGACGGTTATACCTCTCATTATAACATACGGTTATTATGAGAGAAAAATTCCACTCTTAAAATTATTTAAAAAATTGTCTTATAATCCTGCAAAGATTTTTAATATTCCTTATACACCTTTAGCTAAAGGACTAAAGGCAAACCTTACTATGATCGACCTTAATTTAGAAAAGAAGGTTAACCCTGACGAATTTTTCTCTCTTGGTAAAAACACTCCTTTTAAAGGATGGAGTTTAAAAGGGTGGCCAGTCTTAACCATAGTAGATGGGAAGATTGTATATAAAGAGGGTAGGATAGTAAATGTATAGAGATTGTGAGATCTTAGAAAATAAAAATTTATTCAAAGATATATATCTTTTAAAGATTAAAAATAATTTTGATTTTCAAATATATCCCGGACAGTTTGCTATGATAAGAATAAATAATAGTTTAGACCCATTACTTTCAAGACCCTTTAGTTTTTATAATGCTTCAGAAGATTCCTTGGAATTTTTGTATCAAATAAAAGGAAGAGGTACAAGTTTACTTTCAGAAAGAAAAAGAGGAGAAAAACTAAAAGTATTGGCTCCTTTGGGAAGAGGTTTTCCATACCCTGAGGTTTCTAAAAAAATCGCAATAATAGGAGGTGGTATAGGAATTGCTCCATTAAACTTTTTGCTGTTAGAACTGAATAGAGGGGGAATAAAGCCTGATATTTATTTGGGATTTTCAACTTATGTACCTAATATTATTCTTTCTAATTTCATTGATAATTCACATAGCTTGGTAATTACCACTGAGGATGGAAGTTTAGGTAATAGAGGAATAATTACAGATTATATAGAGGATTTAGATAGGTATGATCTCATTTACGCCTGTGGTCCCATATTAATGTTGAAAAAAATATGGGAAATGATAGAGGACAAAGGAAAATTATATTTGTCTTTGGAGGAGAGAATGGGTTGTGGGATTGGGATATGCCTAAGCTGTTATATAGGGGGAAAGGATAAAAATATGCATATATGTAAGGATGGTCCAGTTTTATCAGGAGCTGAGGTAATACTATGAATAATAGATTGGAAGTTAAGATTGGAGATCTTACTTTTAAAAATCCTATATTATTAGCATCAGGAACTATTGGTTTTGGAGAAGAGATATCAAAATTTTATGATTTAAGTATTTTAGGAGGAATAGTTACAAAGAGTATAACCTTAAAACCCCGAAAAGGTAACCCTCCTCCAAGAATATGGGAAGCTTATTCTGGTATATTAAATTCTATAGGTTTAGAAAATCCAGGAATAGAAGCATTTCTATGTGAAGAAATAGAAAAACTTCAAAGGATAGATACTAATATAATTGTTTCAATTGCAGGAGAGAGTGAGAGTGAATATCTGGATCTCATTAAGAGTTTAAATGATACAAAGGTATCTGCTATAGAATTAAATGTTTCCTGTCCTAATGTAGATAAAGGTGGAATGCATTTTGGGGTTGATAAGGATTCTCTAATAAGTTTGGTAAAAAAGGTATTGAAGATTTCAAAAAAGCCGGTGTGGGTGAAACTTTCCCCTGAAGCAAAAGATATAGTCGATATAGTTTTAGGGCTAAAAAATGTTGGAGTAAATGTTGTAGTCCTATTTAATACTTTCTTAGGAATGGCTATTGATTGGAAGAATAGGAAACCTGCTTTTAAGAGAATTTTTGCTGGATACTCAGGTCCTGCAGTGAAACCTTTAGTTCTTAGATATGTATGGGAAGTTTATGAGAAAACAGGTATTACTATTATAGGATGCGGTGGAATTATAAATTATACTGATGTTTTAGAATATATTCTTGCTGGTGCATCATTAGTAGAGGTTGGAACAGCTAATTTTATAAATCCTATGATTGGAAAAGAGTTAGTAGAAGATCTGTATAGGAATATAGAAGATGAGAGTATTCAAGATTTAATAGGTTTTGCTCATAAAAGAAAGGAGGATAATATCCTATGAAGGATCCTATTATTGTTGCCTTAGATTTTCCTACCGAGTCTGAAGCTCTTCATATGGTTGAGACTTTGCTCCCTTATGTGAAGAATTTTAAGGTTGGGTTAGAGTTATTCTCTTCCGCTGGTCCTAAGATTGTGACAAAGATTAAGGAGTTAGGAGGGGAAGTTTTTATAGACCTAAAGTTATTTGACATACCAAATACAGTAGTTAGAACCATAGAAAAGTTATTAGAATTGAACCCAATGATGTTAACACTTCATATTTTAGGTGGAGAGGAAATGCTTAAAAAATCTGTGGAGGTGGTAGAGAGATTTAAAAATGAGAATCATACAGATACTCCTTATTTATTAGGGATTACTGTTTTAACAAGTTTTTCTGAAGAAACATTAAGAAGAAGTTGGGGAATTTCTCGTTCATTACCTGAACAAGTTTTATTCTTAGCCCAGTTAGCACAGGAAACAGGTTTAGATGGTGTTGTAGCATCCCCTTGGGAGATTGAATTAATAAGAAATAACATTAAAAAAAGACTCATAATTGTTACACCTGGAATAAGACTTGAGAAGAATTTAAAAGATGATCAGAAAAGGGTTATGACACCAAGAGAGGCAATGGAAAAAGGATCAGATTTCTTAGTAATTGGTAGACCTATAACTAAGAGTGATAATCCTGCACAAGTTATTAAGAATATTAGAGATCAGATTTCAGACATCCTTGAGAGCAGGATTTAAAATATGGACAACTTTTACACTTGTTTTCTTCTTTACTAATAAAAAATCCTAAATCCTTTAGTTGGATGATAATAAGTTCCATCTCTTCATCAGAGAGATGGAACTTTGTTTTTATCTCATTTATTGAAACAATTTTATTTTTTCTAATGAAATCCAAAACATTTTTTAACTCTTCCATAATAATCCTCCAATAATGTATACAATGAAGGAAAGAATGTAGGCATACACTAAAGAGTAGAACACACTAAAGGCGGTCCACTTCTTAGAATGGGTTTCTTTATAGATTGTTGCTAAAGTTGCTAAACAAGGTATATATAAAAGTTGCATAACTAAAAAGGCATATATGGTTGTAGGAGTAAATTGAGTTTTTAAAGCCTGTGTTAAATCAAGACCGGCTTTCTGATATATGGTAGAGAGGGTAGAAAGGCTTGACTCTTTTGCAACAAACCCAGTTATTAAAGCAATAACTAATTGCCAGTTAAATCCCATAGTCTTGAATATCGGTAAAATTATTTTTCCTAATTGAGATAAGAATGAATCTTCCAAATTAGAGGAGGGATAATTGGATAAAATCCAAATGATGCCAGAGAGTAAAACTATAACTGTACCTGCTCTTCTAAGAAAGGACTTTAAATTTTCCCAAATATAAAGTAATACTACTTTCATGTTTGGCAATTTATATAGCGGTAATTCCATAATTAGGGGATTAAATGAAGTCTTAATGATGAATTTGCCAATTATTTTGCTATTAATGAATACTGAAAATAAACTAATTAAATATAGAGAAATTAAAACTAAAGCGGAATACTTTGGAAAAAAGATACTAATAAAAAAGGCTGAAACAATAATTCTTGGTAGGCAAGGGATAAATGAACTTACTAAGATTAGAAGAGTTCTATCTTTTTCATCCTCTATTGTTCTCGTTCCCATGATACCAACTACATTGCATCCAGAGCTTAAAATGAGTGGAATGAAACTTTTTCCATGTAGTCCGAGAGTGTGCATAAGTCTATCCGTTACAAAAGCAATTCTTGCTAAATACCCTGTATCTTCTAATAATGCTAAAAAGAAGAGAAATATTACTAATAGTGGAATGAAATTAAATAATATAGAGACACCAGACCAAATTCCATCAAAAGTAAAGTTATTTAGGAAATTGGGAAGAAAATTGAAGGTATTTTGCAAAAGAAGTTTAAAGTAATCCAAGATTTTTGACCATGGTTCTATGAATATTCCACTTATGAAGTATGTAAAGTAAAATATGGAGAATAATACAAATAATGCTATAAAAAATCCTAAAATTGGATGAGTAAATACTGTATCCAACTTATCCGTTAGGGTTATAACTTGAGTTTTTGGCTTTTCCAGTACATCTTTTAATAAATCCTTAATCCATTTATACCTATAGCTTGCAATTAATACTGGTAAATCTTCTCTCTTTCCAATAATTTTCTGTATAATTGTGAAATCATAATTTTTCTTAACGTATTCTATAAATTCTTGATCGTTTTCTAAGATCTTAATTGCTAACCAGCGAACTGGTATACTACATTCTTTTGATGACAATATATTCTCTAACTCACTTATCAAAGGCTCTAAATCTTGATAATTTGGTAATGTTAGATTGAGTTGAATTTTGTTTTCAAATAGATTAATTATATTATTTACAAGTTCTTTGATACCTTCACCTTTGCTGGCAATCATAGGAACTACAGGTATCCCTAATTTCTTACTTAGTCTCTCAAAATTAAGCTTGTACTTCTTCTCCTTAAGGAGATCAATCATATTAATTGCTAAGATGATTTTAGGATGTAATTCCAAAAGTTGAGAAAGAAGATATAAATTTCTTTCTAAAGCAGTTGCGTCCGCTATAACTACAACAATGTCTGGCTTTTCATTTATGATGAAATCTCTTGCTATTTGTTCTTCTAAAGAATGATAGCTTAAGCTATAAGTTCCTGGAAGGTCAATAATTTCAATAATATAATTATTAGTCTCATATATTCCTTCCTTTTTCTCAACGGTTTTACCTGGCCAGTTACCCACATGTTGTCTAAGACCTGTTAGAAGATTAAAAACTGTACTTTTTCCTACATTTGGATTTCCAGCTAATGCAACCCTAATTTTCTTTTTCATTCGTTTCAACCTCCACAAGAATCGACTCTGCAATACCACGTCCAAGGGCTAAATTAGTATCTTTTACCTTAACAATCACTGGTCCTATACTCTTTTGCAATAAAACTACTTCTTCCCCTGGGATTAATCCCATCTCTGCCAATCTTAATATTTTTCCTCTTCCACCTTTAATTAAAAGGATTTTACCCTTTTCTCCTTTATTCATTTGATACAATGTTTTTACCATTGCTTTCACCTCTCTTTCTACATTCACTACATATGCCATAAACTTGGATTCTATAGGATTTAATTTCAAAATCTTCCCTATAAAGTTTTTCTTCTAATTCTTTTATCCATTCTTTTTCATCCTCAAAAACTTTTCCACAAATTAGGCATTGATAATGCAAATGAAGAGATAAATTGCTTTCGTAATGGATATGTCTCTCTTCAAAAGAGATTGCTCTTATTAATCCAAGTTTTTCTAAAAGTTTGCAGGTTCTGTAAACTGAAGTATAGGAAATGTTGCTATATTTTTCAGATAGATATTTGTAAATGTCATTTATAGAATAATGTCCGGTTTTATGCTCTTCAAAAAATTGTAAAACAAGCATTCTTTGTTTACTCAATCTAAAACCAAAGTTTTTTAGACTTTCTCTTAATTCCTTCATAGGCTCTCCTTATTGCAAATTTTTTTTTCATTAATTATTTTAAGATAATTGCAAATCTTTTGCAATAACATAGTGAATTAGTAAAGTTTATTTTTAAAAGGATTTTTAAAAAAATTGTAATATTTTATGGTAAAATTGACATGGAGAAATAATGAAAGGGGGAGTTTTTTGTGGATGAAATATTGATTGTTGAAAACCTTAAGAAAACTTATGGAAAGTTTGAGGCTTTGAAGGGGATCAGTTTTGAAGTAAAAAGAGGTGAAATCTTTGCGCTTATTGGTCCCAATGGTGCAGGAAAAACAACAACCCTAAGAATTATTGCAACTCTTTTAACCCCTTCTGATGGAAGAGTTGAATTTATGGGTTATGATTTAAAGAAAAATCCTGAGAAGATAAGAGAAGGAATAAGTTATTTACCTGAAGAAGCCGGAGCATACAAAAATATGACTGGAATTGAATATTTACGGTTTATGGCAAATTTTTATGCTCAAGATAGTAGAGAGGTAGAAGAGTTTGTTGAGAGAGCAAAGAAAATTGCAAGTTTGGGGGATAGGTTAAAGGATAAAGTTGGGACCTATAGTAAAGGAATGGTGAGAAAATTATTACTTGCAAGAGCATTAATGATAAAGCCAAAGCTTGCAATTTTAGATGAGCCGACCTCAGGATTGGATGTTATTAATTCTCTTGAGATAAGAGAGATTATTAGAAAGTTTGTTGAAGAAGGAGTATCTGTACTTCTATCTTCTCATAACATGTTAGAGATAGAGTTTCTTTCTGACAGGGTTGCAATTATTGATAAAGGAAAAATTTTAGATGTGGGTACCCCTCAGGAATTAAAAGAGAAATATAATTCAAGAAATTTAGAGGAAGTATTTAGGAGGATAGTAGCATGAGAAAGTTTTTAAATCTCATAAGAAAAGAGATAAGGGAGTTAATTACACCTCAATTAATTTTCTCTCTGCTTTTTACTATTGCTCTCTTTTATTTTATGGGCTCATTAGTAAAAACGGAGACAAAGAAGGCAATAAGTTTTAGAGATATATATGTTCTTGATTTGGATAAATCAAAGCTTTCTGAAGATATCTTAAACAATCTATCCTTTGCCAATTTCAAGATTCATTTATTAAAGGAAAAGGATAGAGAATCTGCTATAAGTTATGCAAAAGAAAATAAAATTGATTTCCTATTAATAATACCTGAAGGATTTGCCTCAGGTATATCAAAATTTCAGTTAAAAGAGATTGAGACTTATTCTTTTATACGTAGCCTTTCTCTTAGTTCTTCTGTTAGCTCTTCTATTGTAAATGAAGTAATTTCAGCAATTAATAGATATTTATCCGACAATTTCATAAAAGAAAAGTTTCCCGATATTGACCCAGATAATCTGAAGAATCCTATAAAGACTAAAGAATTTGTAATAGTAAAAGATAAAGTAGCAGAAGGTTCAGCAGGGGCTGTAAGTAGTTTTGTTTATTCTCAGTCAGTATTTATACCAATTATTCTTATGATGGTTATAATGTATTCTTCTCAAATGGTACTTTCCGCCATTGCCATGGAGAAACAGGACAAAACCTTAGAAACCCTTCTTACTGTTCCTATAAGTAGAAGTCAGATTGTTGTAGCAAAAATGATTGGAGCAGGACTTGTAGGATTAATATCCGCTGGAATTTATATGTTTGGATTTAGATTCTATATGGGTGGTTTTATGGGAGATATTAGTGTAAGTGATCAAATAAAGGGGGTGGCACAAAAGTTAGGGCTACAATTCACCACCGAAGGTTATGTTTTATTGGGCATTTCATTGTTTTTAGCTATATTATGTGCATTAGCTCTTTCTACTATTTTAGGAGTACTGGCGGAGGACCTTAAGAGTGCTCAGAGTGCCAGTTTACCATTGACATTCCTCGTTATCATTCCTTATTTTCTTTCTTTGTTCTCGGATATAAACTCTTTATCTCTTCCTCTAAAGATATTAGTTTGGATAATTCCTTTTAGTCATCCTTTTATTGCATCTCAAAATGTACTTCTTGGTAATTACTCCATTGTATATTATGGGATCATTTATATGCTTGTTGTTTTTGCTATTTTGATACTAATTGCAAGTAAGATCTTCTCTACAGATAGAATTTTAACCATGAAACTTAGATTTAAGGGTAAAAAATCTACTGTAGGAGGAGTATAGAAGATATGAAAAAATTAGTTTATATAATCTTTTTCATCTTTCTTATTGTACCTGCTTATGCCCAGGTTTCCAATTATAGGATATTTGCTCAGCTTAATCCTCAAAGTTATTTAATTAGTGGATATGTAGAGGTAGATTATTACAATAATACTTCGCAAGAGTTAAAGGAGATATATTTCTATCTTCCTGCGAATCTTTTAAAAGAGAAAAATCCACACATTAACCCTGTATTACAGGACCCTAATTATGTTGGAGGTTTTGACCCAGGCTATACGGAGGTAAAAAATGTTTTTGATAAAGATGGAATTCCTCTAAATTATAGCTATGAGAAAGGTAAAATTTTATTCTCCAATTACTCATTGGAAGACAACTATCTTAAAGTAATACTTCCATACCCACTTTTACCTGGAAAATCTTTTACTCTAAAGATCCTCTTTTCCACAAAATTCCCAAGAGCATATTTTGGGGATAATTCCTTTGCAAAAGATTCCTTTGTTTGGAGATTTGGTTGGTTTCCACAAGAACTTTACTTTAGCGATGGGGAATGGGATAAAGGAGGAAGACTTGTTTCCTGCAACTTTAGCGTGGAACTTTTGGTTCCTAAGAATTATAAGGTTGCTTTAGGTGTTGATGAACAAAAAGAGGAGATTACGGATGATTCATGGAAAAAAGTAGTAGGTATAAATTATGGTCCGAGAAGATCTTTGCCTATTGCAATAAGTCCTAATTATCAAGTTTATAAGTTTCCATCTCAAAGAGATCCTGAAATATTAGTATATTTCTATCCAGGAAGGGAGTATAAGGCAAGAATTCTGGCAACCTATGCCCGGGAGATAATGGATAAATATATTTCTCTATATGGTCCATCAGGTCATAAAAGAGTTGTAATTGTAGAAGGTCAGATTGAAGGATATTGGGGGATGACAGCGGATGGATTAATTATTCTTGGAAATAGCATTTTTTACTCATCAGACTTATTTACACCCTTTTTATTAGAAAGAATAAATGAATGGTTATTAGCTCATGAGATCGCCCATCTATGGTGGGGAATTGGGGTTGGAGCAGATTTTGATGCTGAGAATTGGCTTTCTGAAGCTTTTGCTCAGTATTCCTCTATATATTATTTTGAGGAGAAATATGGATCAAAGGGTGGAAACCTTATTCCTGATTTAGGGGATGATTACTTTTTGGAGTATTTAAAGGATAATGTTTTAGGGGAGTGGAACTTAAGGGAAAGTCAAGTAGAACTTCCCTATTTACTATCTGTTAAGGATAAATGGGATGAACCTATAGTAAAAGATTACTGGAATAGTATCTATAATGGTTACGAAACAAAAGTTTATGGAAAGGCATATCTTTTACTAAGGGCATTAGCTTTTGAAATAGGCGAGGAAAAATTTAATAATGTGCTAAAATTATTCTTTGAACGTTATAAAGGGAAATTAGCAACTACAAAAGATTTTGAAAGTATCTTGGAGGAGGTTACTCATAAAGACTTCTCAGGATTTTTCAATACCTGGTTTTATTCTACAGCTACCATTGATTGGCAGGTATTAGATTTTTCAAGTTATCCCACATTAGATGGCTGGAATACAAAGATTCATATAAGAAGGGAAGGGGAGGGGATACTTCCTGTAGAGATTTTACTTGTTTTGGAGAATGGAGAAGAAGTAAAGGATATCTACTATGGAAATGAAAAGGATGTGAATTTGAATTATCAAACAAAATCAAAGGTTGTAAGGGTTTTATTAGATCCTGATTCAAAAATCCCCGATATTAATAGACTAAATAATTCAATGCCCAGAAAAATTATTTATACATCAAAAAGAGTAATACCATTAGATGCATATGTCATATACTATGATTTAATTCCATCATTTTTCATTGATCTTACAACAGGGCAGATATCATACCTTTCCTATCATATAGAAGGGTACGATCCTATTGATCATAAGTGGAGTCTTGAGAGCTTTTATTTGCAGGATAAAGAAGAAACATATCAAGGAACTTTCTTCCAATTTGTTAGATATCTACCAAGAAATGATAATTTTTCATTCTCACTACTCTGGATATATCCAAACTATTTTGCAGGAGAAGCCTCATTAACAAAAAACTTCTGGCAGAAGTTTGATCTTGGCGTTAGTGGAAACTTGTGGCAACCTGCTTATCAACTAAGACTAACCTTAGGATATATCAATTATGGCTATTTTGATGTTAATATTTCTAAGCTTAACGACTATTATTCTTTAGCAATGCAAAATGATTTTCATATAAGAACTTCTATCCCTTTCCAGCAAGAAAACTTTATTAAGGTTGAGTGGTCCTTAAATAAGTTCTTCTTAGTCTTTCCTCATAGCTATTTAAGTGTGAGTAATAAATTAGGATATACATCGGTAAATTCTCCGGAAGATGAAATTTTTGATCTAAGTGATTGGATGTCTTTAAAAGATAAGTACACTGGCAATTTTAAGTGGACTTTGAAAACAACTTGGAGTTTACCAATTATTAGAGAACAAGAGATGAAAATTCTTAACCTATTCATTTTTAGGTCTTTGAATTTTAAAGTGTTTTCTGAGTTGGGAGGAGTTTGGAATACACAGGATAAGATAGATGAAAAGGGATTGAAATTAGGTTTAGGTTTTGAGCTTAGTTACAATTTCACAACTTTTCTTGATTTACCTATTTCCTTGAATATAGGATATGCCTTTCCAGTATATCAAGGGCTGAAAAATCCAAATGAAAATGGCAATTACTATCTAACGATTGGGGTTGGAGAAGGCTTTTAATACTTTACCTTTCTTCTCTACTTTTATATAATACACAATATATTACAAAATTTGTAAAGAGAAGAGAGGGAGAGATATGAAAAAATATAATCCTCAGGAGATAGAACCAAAGTGGCAGAAGAAATGGCAAAGTGATAGATTATATTATGTAACTGAGGTTAAGGACAAGCCAAAATATTATACCTTAGTTATGTTTCCTTATCCATCTGGCGATCTTCATATGGGACATATGAGAAATTATACCATTGGAGATGTGATAGCAAGATACTATACTATGAGAGGTTATAACGTTTTAAATCCTATGGGATGGGATGCCTTTGGACAACCTGCAGAAAATGCAGCTATTAAACATGGTGTCCATCCAAAAGATTGGACCTATAGAAATATTGCAAGGATGAAAGAACAACTCTTTAAGATGGGAGTTGTCTATGACTGGGATAGGGAAGTCACAGCCTGTTCTCCTGATTACTATAAATGGACCCAATGGATATTTTTAAAGCTTTATGAGAGAGGACTTGCTTATAGGAAGAAGGCTCCTGCTAATTGGTGTCCTACATGTAAAACAGTGCTTGCAAATGAAGAAGTTATTGATGGTAAATGTTGGAGATGTAAATCAGAGGTTGAAAAGAGAGAATTTGAACAATGGTTCTTTAAGATCACAGAATATGCAGAAGATTTACTAAAGGATCTTGATACCTTAGAGTATTGGCCAGAAAAAGTTAAGTTGATGCAGAAAAACTGGATAGGTAGATCCGAGGGTCTTGAATTTTATTTTAAAGTTAAAGATTCTAATGAGAAGATTTTTGTCTTTACTACAAGACCTGATACTATTTTTGGTATTACTTTTGTGGTTTTGGCTCCAGAACATCCTTTAGTGGAAAAGTTAACTAAGCCAGAGTATTTGGATAAAGTAAGGGAGTATGTTACAAGAGCAAAAAATAAAAGCGAACTTGAAAGAACCTTAGAGAAAAAGAAAACAGGAGTATTCACAGGAAGTTATGCCATTCATCCTCTTACAGAAGAATTAGTTCCAATATATGTGGCGGATTATGTACTTGGTGGTTATGGGACAGGAGCAATAATGGCAGTTCCTGCCCATGACTCAAGAGATTTTGAATTTGCAAAAGAGTTTAATCTTCCTATAAAAACGGTTATTGCTTTAGAAAATGGTGAAGAACCTGAGCTTCCCTATGAAGGGGAAGGTATTATGATAAATTCTGGTGAATATAATGGTTTAAATAGCAAAGAATTTTGGAATTTAATTATAGAAAAGTTTGAAAAACTTGGTTTAGGCAAAAGAAAAGTACAGTATAGATTAAGAGATTGGTTGATCTCAAGACAGAGATATTGGGGGGCTCCAATACCTATCATCTACTGCCCAAATTGTGGCATAGTCCCAGTACCATATGAGGATCTTCCTGTTTTACTTCCTGATTTAAATGATTTTCAGCCGACAGGTACAGGAGAAAGTCCATTAGCTAAAGTGCCAGAATTTGTTAATACAAAATGTCCAAAGTGTGGAGGACCTGCAAGAAGAGAAACAGATACTCTTGCCACCTTTGTAGATTCTTCTTGGTATTATTTCCGATATACAGATCCTCATAATGATAAAGAACCCTTCTCAAGAGAGAAAGCGGAGTATTGGCTTCCTGTTGATCAATATACAGGTGGAATTGAGCATGCAATACTACATTTACTCTATTCAAGATTTATAACAAAAGTGCTCTATGATGCAGGATATAGTCCTGTGAGGGAGCCTTTCAAAAGATTGTTCACACAAGGAATGGTATACAAGGATGGACAGATCATGTCAAAATCCTTAGGGAATATTGTATCTGTTGATTATATGGTTGAAAATTATGGGGCTGATACTGCAAGATTATTTATTCTTTTTGTAGCACCTCCTGAAGTCGATATGGAGTGGAGTGATGAGGGGGTAGAAGGAGCAAATAGGTTTTTGAATAGACTTTGGAGGTTAGCTTTAGAAGAGGAGGAACCAAAAGAGCAAGACTCTGAGGAAGATAAAAAAATATTGAGAATGCTTCATAAGACTATTAAGAAGGTAACAGAAGATATTGAAAATTTCAAATTCAATACAGCCATAGCAATGATTATGGAATTTACTAATGCATTAACAGAATATAAAAGAAAGTATGGAAGAACAAAAATTTTTAATGAAGGTATAAAGAATGTATTGCTTTTACTCTCTCCTTTTGTCCCTCATATAACTGAAGAATTATGGCAAGAATTAGGTTATCAATATTCAATACACATGCAATCATGGCCGAATTATGATCCAGAATTAATTAAAGAGGATGTTGTAACTTTAGTAATACAGATAAATGGAAAAGTAAGAGATAGAATTGAAGTGCCTGCTGATATAGACGAGGATACTGCTGTAAGGTTAGCGATGCAGAGGGAGAATGTTAAAAAATATCTAAGTGATAAAAATCCAAAAAAGATAGTCTTTGTGCCAGGTAAATTATTAAGTTTTTATGTATAATTTTAAAACTTTTTTAATAAAAGTAGAATATATTTGTGATATAATCAAGTTTGTAAAATAATTAAATAAGTCCATAGGAGGTGTATTATGGCGGTAAAAGTAGGTATAAATGGCTTTGGTAGAATTGGTAGACAAGTTTTGAAGGCTTTATTAGATTTTTATGCTGATAAAATTGAAGTAGTGGCTGTTAATGATATTACTGACACCAAAACTCTTGCTCATTTATTTAAATATGATTCCAACTATGGAGCCTTTAAAGGTGATGTAAAATACACTGATAAATCAATTGTTATAGATGGAAAGGAAATTAAAGTATTTGCAGAAAAAGACCCAGCTAATTTACCTTGGAAGGATCTTGGAGTACAAGTAGTTATAGAATCTACTGGATTATTTACTGATGCAGAGAAAGCAAAGGTACATATTACTTCCGGAGGAGCAAAGAAAGTAATTATCTCTGCACCAGCTAAAGGTGAAGATATTACTATCGTACTTGGAGTTAACGAGGAAAAGTATGATCCAGAAAAACATCATATAATTTCTAATGCCTCTTGTACAACCAACAGTTTGGCTCCAGTCGCAAAAGTATTGTTAGATAATTTTGGTATTGAAAAGGGCTTGATGACTACTGTACACTCCTACACAAACGACCAAAGAGTCTTAGATTTACCCCACAAAGATCTAAGAAGAGCAAGAGCTGCAGCACTAAATATTATTCCTACTTCTACTGGTGCTGCAAAGGCTATTGGTAAAGTTATACCAGAACTCGATGGTAAAATGCATGGAGTTGCATTAAGGGTTCCAACTCCAACAGTATCAGTAACAGATTTAGTTTGTGTACTCCAAAAGAATGTTACAGTAGAAGAAGTAAACTCTGCATTTAAGAAGGCTGCTGAGGGAAGAATGAAGGGAATCTTAGGAGTTACAGAGGAAGAATTAGTATCTTCTGATTTCAAGGGAACAACATATTCTACTGTTGTAGACTTACCATCAACTATCGTAATTGGAGGAAATTTAGTAAAAGTATTTGCTTGGTATGATAACGAGTGGGGCTATTCTTGTAGATTAGCAGATTTAACAAACTTTATTGCAGAAAGACTATAAAAAAAGGGGGCATTTTTGCCCCCTTTTTTTAAAACCTCAATAAAGCACCTATATTTTCAATTTTCTTTCCTAACTCTTGATCCTTTATGAATATTAATCTTGCATCTTTGTTGATAGCCATCTCTATGGTTTCATCTACTATGTCCGCTCTTTTTTCCATAGGAACATTGCAAAATGAACAAATTTCTAAGTATGAGCTTATAAAGGAACATTTAGGGCATTGATAACCAGGTTTCTCAAAATTTTCGCTTACTAATAAAGTATGTACTCTATTTTGATAAACCATATATGCGACTTCGTCTAAACCAAAAGTTGATTCTTTCCCTTTCTTCGTATTAGTATATATTCTTTCTACTAATTCTTCAGTTGTTCTTTTCTCATAATTATCTATAAATTCTTCCGCTTTTTCTAATACCTCTTTTATTGGTGCTTCAAATTCTACAGTAAATTCCCCAACTACCTTTTCTGATAGTGATTTGGGTAATAGATCTTTAAATTCTGCTATAGTAGGAAGAGTTCCTCCAAGAATTATTTTTTTATCGTCAACAATTTTTAAAGTATGTTCAACAACATCTTTAAGATGCCATGTAACATGAGTTTCATGCCATCTCTGCCATGTAGCTGCAGACCATCCTCCCTGTTTGTGTTTTTTTGGAATTTCTGTGCTTACATCTTCTTCCTCGCTTAACTCTCCTAAATAGTATGTAAATATTCGTGCCTTATCTTTTGATACAAGTAATATTAAATATGGGTTTTGGGAGGCAAGAAGCCTTGCAATAGGTTTTGTATATGGATCCTTATCTATAACTAATTTTGACTTTAATTTTGGATACAAAGGATAAACTTCAAACCAATCTTTGCTACTACAGGAGAAAAATACTAAAGTATTTGCATGAGTTGTAATTTCCTGATCAAGAAATTGTGATATTCTTTCCGCATCACCAAGAAGAGACATTTTTATATCTCTATCTTCTGTGTTGTATTTTTCAATCTCCTTCTGAAAATTTTTCCAGATCAACCTATACTCACCTTTCGGATAATCCAAAGGTGAAATATTTAGATAAAGGGAAGTTATGAGGTAGGGGCTAAAGTTAAGATCCCCTAACCTCCTCAGGCTTTCTTTCAGTATCACTCGCCTTCACCTCCAAAAGGGCAAGATTTAAAACCTCGTCCGCATGCTCTACAAAGTAAAACTTCAATTCTTTCCTTACTATTTCTGGAATCTCTTCTAAGTCCTTCTCATTTTCTTTAGGCATAATTACTGCGGAAAGTCCTGCTCTATGTGCTGCTAAAACTTTCTCCCTAATTCCTCCTACAGGAAGAACTTTACCTCTCAATGTGATCTCACCAGTCATTCCAATATCTTTCTTGACAGGTCTTTTAGTAAGAGCAGATGCAAGGGCAGTTGCAATGGTTACTCCTGCGGATGGACCATCCTTAGGTATGGCACCAGATGGCACATGAATATGTATATCTGACTTTTCAAAGATTTCGTAGTTGATATTTAACTCTTTTGCCTTTGATCTAACATAAGAAAGTGCCGCTTTGGCAGACTCCTGCATTACTTCTCCTAATTTACCTGTCAATATTAAATTACCTCTTCCTTCAACTACCAATGCTTCTACAAATAAGATGTCTCCTCCAGCTTCAGTCCATGCTAAACCTGTAGCAACTCCTATTTCGTCTTTTTCTCCCTTCATGCCATATGTATATTTTGGGACACCTAAATATTTAGGAATCTCCTCTTCAGTAATAACTACTTTCTCAGTAATACTCCCCTCTGCATATCCTTTTGCAACCTTTCTACATATTGATGCTATTTCTCTCTCTAAGTTTCTTACCCCTGCTTCTCTTGTATATTCTCTTATAATCTTTCTAATAGCATCTTCCTCAAAACTAAGTTGTTCCTCACTTAGACCATGTTCTTTTAATTGTCTTGGGATAAGGAATCCCTTTGCAATTCCAATCTTTTCTATTTCAGTATATCCTGGAAGCTCCAAGATCTCCATTCTATCTAAAAGAGCTGGAGGAATTGTATAAAGCACATTTGCAGTTGCTATAAACATTACCTTAGAAAGATCAAAGGGAACTCCTAAGTAATTATCTACAAAGCTATTATTCTGTTCGGGATCTAAAACTTCTAATAATGCTGCTGCAGGATCTCCTCTAAAGTCTGTACCAATTTTGTCAATTTCATCAAGCATAAATACAGGATTGTTTGACTCCGCCTTTCTCATTCCTTGTATTATTCTACCTGGTAATGCTCCAACGTATGTTCTTCTATGACCTCTTATCTCTGCCTCATCTCTTATTCCACCTAAGGATATCCTTACAAATTTTCTTCCTAAGGCTCTTGCTATAGATTTACCTAAGGATGTTTTACCAACTCCTGGGGGTCCTACAAAGCAAAGAATAGGTCCTTTCATATCCTCTTTTAATTTTCTCACCGCTAAGTATTCTAATATTCTTTCCTTTACTTTTTCTAAATCATAATGATCTTCATCCAATACTTCTTTCGCCTTTTGTATATCTAAATTATCTACAGTACTCTTACTCCAAGGTAGAGAAATCATCCAATCCAAGTAAGTTCTTGTTACAGTGTATTCGGCAGATCCTGGGGGCATCTGGGCAAGTCTTTCTAATTCCCTTTCTGCCTCTTTCATTGCTTCTGGAGGTAGTTTTGCCTCTTGTAATTTTTGTCTTAGTTCATTTACCTCCATTTCACGAGGATCAATTTCTCCTAACTCCTTTTGTATAGCTTTCATTTGTTGTCTTAAGAAGTATTCTCTTTGGCTTTTCTCTATCTCGTTCTTAACATCATTTTGAATTTTATTTGCTATTTCTAATATTTCTATTTCTCTATTGAGATAGAAGGTAACTTTTTGAAGTCTCTCCTTAATATCTATGGTTTCTAAAATTTCTTGCTTTTCATTTACATTAATGTTTAGATTAAAGGCAATGAAGTCTGCTAATCTTCCTGGATCCTGAATGTTCATTGCATTAATTAAAAGCTCTTCTGGGAATTGAGGTATTAGGGATGCCATTCTTTGGAAGAGGGAGATAATATTTCTCATTGCTCCCTCTATTTCTATAGTTTTTTCGTAGGTTTCTTTTATAAGAGAGACTTTAGCTTTGAAGTATGGCTCACTCTGTATAAACTCTTCTATTTTTATTCTTTGTAAACCTTGGACAAATAGTCTTATAGTATTGTCTGGAAATCTTAACATTCTTACTATTATTCCAGCTGTTCCTATTCTATGTATATCATCGTAAGTGGGCTCTTCCACAGGAGTTTTCTGCATGCAAAGTCCTATAATTTTATTCCCTGCTGCAGCATCCTCAATAAGCTTTAGGCTTTTCTCCCTTCCAACAACTAACGGAATTAACATTTGGGGGTAGACAACAGTTTCCCTTAGAGGCAAAATAGGCAATATCTCTGGAATTTCGGGTAGATTTTTTAATTCTTGTTCGTCCATTAACTTTCCTCCTTTCTTTACTTTTTGGGAAGAATGATCTCTAAGAAACCTTCTTTGTAAATTGCTTCTGCATTTTCTCCATCCACTGGACATGGTAGTTCTATAACTCTCTCAAAAGGTCCAAAATTTATCTCCATTTGATAATATATTTCTGGGTCTGAATATACTTTTGCAGGTCTTGTTCCCTTTATAATCAACTTATTTTGTTGAAAGGTCAGATCAATGTTATCTTTGCTTACACCTGCAATATCTACTAAGACTACTATTTTATCCTCTGTTTCATACACATCTACTGCTGGTATCCAGGCACCCCATTGAAAAGGTACCCTACTACCTTGCCTATAAAAACAATCAACCAATCTGTATATTTGACTGCGGAAATAGTCACTTTCTTTTAAAAAGATTTCATCTTTCTTCATTTTTGCCTCCATTACTAAACTTAATTTCCTTTTAAACTAATTATACCATTTAAAGCTATCATGTGTCTAAAATCACAAAGAAAGTGTGATATACATCACAGACAATGAAGTTGAAAATTTGTATTATCAAATTGAAAATGATAAACTTAAATAAGAATAATTTTGAAGGGAGGATAAAATATGAGAACCAAAATTATATCTCTTCTAATCTTAGCGTTCCTTTTAATTCCTATCTATACCTGGGCAGTAACATTTGAGGATCCTATAACTTCTCTTGCAAAGGATCCAAGAGCCCTTGGTATGGCAGGAGCAATGACCGCTCTTGGTGATTCTCCAACCTCTGCCATATTTAATCCTGCTTTAATGGGTGAATATAATAGCTTTACTCTAAAGGCTGGACTTGGATCTGCTCCAGTTGATGAAACTACCCTTGAAAGTCTTAACAAGTTTGTAGAATATCTCAAGATGTTTATGAATGACCAAGAGCCACCTGATGACGAGCTATCAGGAAATGTTTTCTTAACAGGATATGCTAATCTTGGAATTGGAAGGGTTGGGTTAACACTCTGGGGAGATGCATCACCAAGTTTTAATTATTATAAGGCTACCTATACTACATATACACTTTTTGAAGCAAATGTTTACTTAGATAGTAATTTTGATGCAAATGGAGCCTTAACAATTGCATTACCTATTATAAACAGTAGAGATTTGAAACTTTCTGTAGGTGCTAACTTTAGAGTTAATATAAATGGATATGCAAAACCTATTAAAATAGATTCAAAATTAACTCCAGCTGGTTTAGCATTAGAAACTTACAGTGAAAATACAGGATTTGAAAATTACCTAAAAGTAGAAGATTATGAAGAACTCTATAAATACTGGGTATTAGATTTAGGTGGGTATTTAAAACTTTCTGATAACTTTGCTCTTGGAATTTCTGCTCAAAATGTTTATGGTCAAGGTATTGAGGGAGATATACACCATCATATTAAATATTACCATTGGGAGATAGATACACAGAGTGGAGAACCAATATTAGTTTATGATAGCACCTATACAGATGGACCATACTATATATCTTCAGACCAAATAAATATTCCTCCTCTCACATTAAAAGCAGGTGCATTATTAAAGGTTCCTACTTTGAATACAAGGGTTGCCTTTGATGTAGATTTAAATAACAACTTCCAGCCAGTCCTTTACAGATTGGGAGTAGAACAACCATTACTTGTATTTGTGGTAAGAGGCGGTGCCATATTAGATCCTAACTTTACTCCACTGTACTATACATTAGGCGCAGGAGTAAACTTATTGTTTATAAGAGTTGATGCAGGATTAGGTTACTTAGCCCAGGGATCCATAGTAGAGACTATTCAGAATACTCAACCTTTGGTAGCTTCTATATCTGGTTCAATACAGTTCTAAGGGTAAAGGGCGAGGGGTCGGTTGACCCCCTTCCGACCCCTCGCAACTAAGATTATTTAGTTACAGTTCTATATCTAAGCTTATAAACCAACTTTAATAATTCCATTACATCATCATTAGCAAGAGCATAATAAACATGTTGTCCAACTCTCTTCTTCTTTAATAGACCTAAATTATATAGGTCTTTTAGGTTTTGGGATGTGTTAGCAAAGGATGCATTGACTGCTTTTGCAATTTCTCCAGCACTCTTTTCTCCCTCTGATAGAGTACAAAGTATATGTACTCTTACAGAGCTTGAAAGAGATTTAAAAACATCTGCTAAGCCTTCACACTCTTCGATTGTTAATTTATTCTTCTCCTTCTCCATATCACCCTTACCTCTTTTCTTTTAAAATTTTAATAACTTTATACATTATAAAATAAGATGAGTAATTGTCAAGATTCAATACTTTTTCCATATATGGCATATTTTTTATAAGGAATACCACCTGCTCCTTCAGCTTCTCTACACATCTTTTCATTATTAATATTTATTGTAGACCCCTCCGCAAATTCATATCCAATGTTTCTTGCATGCTTAAGTAACTCAATAAAGAGAGCGGATGGCACACCTTTTGACTGATATTCTGGTACTACAAAAAGTATAAATACTCTTGCTCTTGTTATTTTTCTCTTATACCAAAGATATTTTAACCAACCAATGGGAAATAACCTACCATTTAGTTTTTTCAATACCTGATTATAATCTGGAATGGCTACGGCAACACCTATAGGTTCATCACCTGACCAGGCTAATTGAACAAATTGTGGGGGAATAAAACTCTTTAGGTCTTTTGCAATAGCAAGCATTTCTTCCTCTGTTGGGGGAAGAAGGTAATCGTACTCCAAAGGTATTAAAGATCTTGCAATAACCTTTTGTATTGCTAATGCCTCTTCTCTAACACGAGAGTAGTCTGCAGGTCTTACTATAAAATTATATTTTCTCTTAGCATATTCTATTACCTTTAATGCGTTATCTAAAGGTAGAGATTTTAAATTGTATTTAAAAGCTAAGAAAACATGGTCTTTTTTAAATCCATAATTTTCAAAAAGATCAATATAATAAGGAGGGTTATAAGTTGTATAGATGAGGGGTGGATCTTGAAAATTTTCAATTAACATTCCTCTGTAATCATCACCGTTTGTTGGAGATACAAAGGCTGAAACATAGGTAATGCCTTTTGATTTCAACCATTTTATTGCGGTATCAATAAGAGAAAAGGCTACTTCTCTATCATTTATACTCTCAAATAAAGTGATATATCCTTCACTTTTATTTTGAATTTTATTTGTCTTTTCATCTATACCTACAGCAAGTCTTCCTACAACCTTGTTCCCTTTATAAGCTAAGAAAAATGTGTGTGGACCACTTTGAAAAAGAAGGCTTCCCTCTCCATTAATTATTTTCTTCATATCACTAATTAAAGGAGGTACCCATAAAGGATCGTTTTTATATAATTCAAAAGGAAACATTATAAAGTCTTTCTTCTCTTTTTTTGATACAACCTCTACAATTTCCATTTTTTCCTCTCTCCCTTTCTTAAAAATTTTTTAAGATTATATCATAATTTGCTTGGATCTAATGGTCTTTTTTCGGGAATTCCCGGCTTTCTTGGGTATTTTTCAGGAGTAGATCTTATTTTTCTAAACTTAATTACAGCTCTATTATTGTCATCAAAGGAAAAGTAATATTCTTTTTCCCATTTAGCTCCTAACATCTCAGATATTTTTGAAACTTCTTTCCAATGATCAATACTTTTAGGAGTTGTTTGAGCTAAATAGATCTTATTAATTTTTACAAAAGGAACAGCATATTCTAAAACAATCTCTGGTTTTGCCACGCCTCTTGCTAATACCAGGTCAAAATTTTCTCTGAAACCTCTCATTCTTCCCAAATTTTCCGCTCTATCCCATAAAATTTCTACATCTTTTAAATTAAGTTCCTTTATTAGCTCTTTAAGGAATTCAACTTTTTTCTTTTGGGCTTCAAGAAGTGTTAATTTCCAATTTTGATTTATTATTTTTAATGGGACTCCTGGAAAACCTGCTCCAGTTCCTATATCAATAACTTTTTCGAGCTCCTCATTTTCAATGGTTAATTTTAGTATTAAAGAATCTACAAAGTGTTTTAATATTATTTCCTGTTCATCTTCTATAGCAGTTAAATTGAATTTTTTATTCCAAAAAACGAGTATTTCGTAATATGTATAAAACAAATCAATCTCAGACTGGGTAAGATTTATATTAAAATTAAATAGTTTATCTTTTAAGCTTTTTTCAAACTTATATCTTTCCATGTTTTTCAGTCTAAAAAATATGATTGGTTCTGTCAATAATAAAAAGAATTTGACATTTTTGAATTTTGTCTTTATAATTTTATCATATTAATACTTTAAAGAAATAAAGTATGCAGATAGTAGAGAATATATCTGAGATTATTAGAGATACATTAAGAAAAAGGGGTTATAAAGAGATTATAGTCCCCACAATGGGAGATCTTTCCTTATGGAAAGAAAACAATATTGTGAAGATTATAGATGGGAAAGGTAGGGTAGTTGCATTAAGACCAGAAATAACATCCCTTGTAATACAAAAAGTTTCCTATTATGGAGAACCCCTAAGACTTTATTATATGGGACCAATATTTTCCTATATAAATGGGGAAATTCAGGAGAGATATCAAATAGGGTGGGAGTTAATTGAAGAGAATAAAATTTCAAGAGATTTTGAGGCTATATATCTTATATATGAGATATTTTCAAAACTAAATATAAAGGAGTTCATCATCGAGATAAATTCCACTAAAATTTGGAACTATTTGTACTCCAAAGAAAAAGAAGAAAATATGGAAAAACTGAGGAAATTTGCCTTGAAAAGAGATTATGTGAGTTTAATAGAAGAGTCTTTAAATAAGGAATTAATGAAATCTTTGGTTTATTATCCAAGAAGTGTTATCAAGGATAATGACATTAATACAGTCCTTGAAGAACTAAAATCTTTTAAAGATGAGTTAATAAAGGGCGGTATAGATAATGAAAAAATTTCTATTTCTCCAATACTTTTAAGACCATATGAATATTACGATGGCATTATTTTTCAGGTTTATATTTCTAATCTTAAAAAAGCTATTGGTGGTGGGGGAAGTTATATTAAGTATAATGAAAAGGGAGAAAAGATAAGTGGGATTGGTTTTGCTTTTATTGAGGATAATTTAAGAGAAATCTATAAATAAGGAGCTGGTTTTGTTGTTGAAGATAGCAATTCCTACTGGAAGATTATTTAATAGAAGTTGGAACTTATTAAGGGAAATAGATAGCTCTCTACCTGAATTAGATGAGTTATCTCGTAAGTTAGTATGGAGAGGTAATGTTTTTGAGATTTATTTGGTGAAACCTTGGGACATTCCCGTTTATGTGGAGGAAAAAATTACGGAGATTGGAATTGTAGGGGGAGATGTAATTAGAGAGAGAAAAAGTAATGTGGTTATAATGGGAAGATTTAGGTTTGGTTATTGTAAGATGGTTTTGGCAAGCTATCCTGAATGGGACATAAAAAGTAAAGAATCTGTTAAGGTTGCTTCAAAATATCCTAAGGTTTCGGAAGAATATTTTAATAATAAATGGAAAGGAATAGATTATGAAATTGTTAAGTTGAATGGATCTGTTGAGCTTGCTCCTATAGCTAACATAGCGGACTGTATCATAGATCTTGTGGAGACAGGAAATACTTTAAGAGAGAATGGATTAGAGATAAAGGATGTCATATTTGAAACATCAGCGATGCTTATTATTAATGAGGTAAGTTTTGCTTTTAAGAAGGATGAGGTTTTAGATTTGATAGCTAAAATGGAGGAGGCGGAGAATGATCAGAGTGATTAAAGGCAGTGATTTTTTTAAAGTCGATTTTGAAGTGGAAAGGAAGAAGTGGGAGTATAAAGTAGAGGAAGAATTGAAAAATATTATGCAAGAAGTACTGATGTATGGAGATAATGCTTTAATTTCTTTGACTAAAAAGTTTGACAATATTGATCTAAGTGAAAAAGGTTTCATATATAGTTTGGAAAATATTAAAGCGGATACTTTAAGTATAGAAGATGAGGTTAAGTATAGCATTAATGTAATGATCAAGAGAGTAAGTGAATTTCATGAAAGAGAAAGGATTAATTCTTGGTTTTTTACTAATGATAAAAATAGCTTATTGGGGCAGATTATAAAACCTGTTGAAAAGGTATTAATATATGTACCAGGGGGAAGAGCCGTTTATCCCTCAACAATTATTATGACTACAATTCCAGCATTAATTGCAGGGGTTAAAGAAATTTATATTACTACTCCTCCCCAACAAACTTATAATGAATTATTTTTATATACACTGAAAGTATTAAACTTTTCAAAATTTTATACCTTAGGGGGAGCTCAAGCTATATTTGCTTTTTCTTATGGAACAGAAAGTATTCCAAGAGTGGATATGATTGTTGGCCCAGGAAATATATATGTAGCTTTAGCTAAAAAGATGGTTTTTGGGGAAGTTGGTATTGATGGTATTAATGGACCCAGTGAAATTGCTATTTTGATTGATAAGGAAAAAGAAATAGATATTAAGAAAGTTGTTTGTGACTTTTTGGCTCAAATAGAACACTCCCCATATGACAGAGGATGGATCATAACTGAAAATGAAGAAATAGTAGATGATATAGTAAAAGAGATAAATATTGAGATTGAAAAGGCAATGAGAAGTGCTATTCTAAAAGAATCAATGAAAAATAGTTTTATAATATTAGTAGAAGATAAGAAGAATGCTATAGAAATCATTAATCATATAGCCCCTGAGCATTTAGAAATTCTTAGTAATAATTACATGGAATATATACCACATATTAATAATGCAGGTGCCATATTTATAAATCATTCCTCTATTTTTGGAGATTTTATAGCAGGACCAAGTCATGTTTTACCTACAGGTAGAAGAGCAATCTTTTCATCAGGATTAAGTGTAAACACTTTTATAAAAAGAATTAGTTTTGTCAATTTAAGTGATGAAGATATTAGAGAAATTTCAAAATATGGAAGTATAATAGCAAGAGAAGAGGGATTCTTTATGCATGAAAAAAGTCTAAAAAACTATTTTGGGGGAAAAAGTTAATGTGGGAAGAGATAATTAAAAAAGATTATACAGGATATAAGGTTGAGGTTAAAGATTTACCTATTTCTTTGGCAAGAAATGAAAATCCCTATGATTTACCATTGGAAATAAAACAAGAGGTAATTAATAAGTTATTAAATACGCCTTGGAATAGGTATCCTGATAGCAAGGCTTATGAGTTAAAAAATGCATTAGCGGATTTTTTAAAAATTCCTTATGAGAATATTCTACTTGGTAATGGCTCAGGGGAAATTATAAACATCATATCGAATGCCCTTCTATCAGAAGGAGATGAAGTAATACTCCCTCAACCAACATTTCCTCTCTATAAAAAGATCTTTCAACAAAAAGATGTAATTATTCATGACTTGTTTTTAAATAAAGAAGATTTTTCAATGCCATGGGAAAAATTGGATAGCTATAAAAAAAGAAGTATTAAATTAATTGTAATATGTAATCCTAATAATCCAACGGGAAATTTATTAATTGAGCCTTCAGATTTAGATAAGATTTTAGATTTTAATAGTATCATTCTTATTGATGAGGCTTATTATGAGTTTTCAAAAGTTTCCTTTATTGACTTGATAAATGATTATCCAAATATTATGATCCTTAGGACTTTCTCAAAAGCTTTTTCCTGTGCAGGTGTAAGATTAGGATATCTTGTTGCCCATAGAAATTTGATAAATTACTTGGAAAACTTTAGACTTCCTTATAACTTAAATATTTTTTCTCAGATTACAGGGACTATAGTACTTAAATATTGGGATATTTTAGAGAAAAGAATAGAGGAAATTTTAAGGTATAAAGAGGAAGTATATTCTACAATGAGAAAGTTTGAAAACATTAAGGTTTTTCCATCAACAACAAACTTTTTGCTCTTTAGAACCGAAAAGAAAGAGTTGTTGGATAGAAAGCTTGTTGATTGGGGGATTGCCCTAAGGGATTTTAGCAAAGAGCCTCTATTAGAAAACTGTCTACGGGTTACAATTGGAAGTAGAGAGGAAAATGAGAAGTTTTTAAATTGTTTATCAGAGGTGTTATCATGAGGAAATATGAATTAGAAAGAACAACAAGGGAAACAAAAATAAAACTAAAGCTAAATCTTGATGGAAAAGGAAGATTTATTGGAGATTTTCCTATCCCATATTGGAAACATTTATTGGAGACTTTAATATTTTATGCTTCTTTTGATTTGGAGATGAAGGCGGAAGGTGATATTGATGTAGATTTTCATCACTTAGTTGAGGATGTAGGACTTTGTCTTGGAACTGCTTTTTATAACATAATTTATAAGTATAATTTTAAGAGGTTTTCCAATAAAATAGTTCCTATGGATGATGCTTTGGTAATGACTTCGTTAGATATAAGTAGAAGACCATATTTGAATTTTAAAGATAATTCTCAATATAGGACAACTGAGCATGAATTAGTTAAGGAGTTCTTAAGGGCTTTTGTGAACGAAAGTAAAATTACATTACATGTAATTATTTTATATGGAGAAAACATACATCATATACAGGAGGCAATTTTCAAGTCTTTAGGCATGGCTTTAAAGGAGGCTTGTGAAATTTCTGACACAACAACTTCTACAAAGGGGATAATATGAAAATAGCCATTATTGATTATGGTGGAGGAAATTTATTTAGTATTAAAAAGGCTTTTGATTTTTTAAAAATAAGAGCTGAAATTTCTTCTGATCCAAGAGAGTGGGAGAAAAGTAATGCTTTAGTTTTTCCTGGGCAAGGGAATTTTGTACAAGCAGTAGAAAACTTGCGTCTGAATGGGAATTTTTATACATTGAAGGATTTACTTGGAGAGAAACCCTATTTGGGTATATGCTTGGGTATGCAGATTTTATTTGAAGAAAGCGAAGAGGCGGTAGATATGGAAATGAAAGGGCTAAGTATTTTGAAGGGTAAAGTAAAGAAATTGAAGAGCTTTAAACTTCCACATCTTGGTTGGAATCAGGTAGAGATTATTAATCCTTCTGTCATTTTAAAAGATATCCCTAATAATTCTTTCTTTTATTTTGTACATTCTTATTATGTAGAATGTGAAAAAGACATCATTGTAGGTTTAACCGATTATGAGGGCACATTTCCATCCATAATTCAGAAGGATAATATTTTTGGTGTACAGTTTCATCCTGAAAAAAGTAGTACCTTGGGACTAAAGATAATAAAAAACTTTGTGGAGCATGTATATGATAGTTATTCCTGCTGTTGATATTTACCAAGGCAAGACTGTGAGAATGGAACAAGGGAGAGAGAGTAAAATCCTTTTTAGTTTAGAAAATCCCTTTGATGTGGCTTTTTACTGGTATAAGAAAGGCGCTAAAGCATTACATGTGATTGATTTACAGGGCGCCATAGTTGGAGATGAAGAAAGTCTTCCAATAATTGAAAAGATAATAAAAAATATCCCAATACCTGTTGAGGTAGGAGGAGGTATTAGAACCATAGAAAAAATTGAAAAAATTTTATCTTTTGGTGCTTGGCGAGTCATTTTCAGTAGTTTATTAAAGGAGAATAAAGATTTTTTAAGAAATTTAAGGCTCCAATTTGGAGAAAAAATTATACCAAGTATAGATGTGATGGGAAATTCTGTGGTAATTAAAGGATGGAAAGAGAACATATCATGGAATGAAGTAATAGATAAGATAGAGTACGCAGGTTTTAGGGAGGTAATTTTTACAGATGTTAGTAGAGATGGTACTCTACAAGGAATTAACGTGAAACTAATAAGAAATGTGTTAGAAAATACAAATTTTTACTTATGGATTGCAGGTGGTATATCTTCTACCATGGATATTGAAAAGCTTAAAGAGATTAATGGTGACTATGGAAATCGAATAAAAGGAGTAATTGTTGGAAGAGCATTATATGAAGGAAAAATAGATTTAGGAGAGTTTATATGTTAGCAAAAAGAATTATACCCTGTCTTGATACAATTGGTGAAAATGTAGTTAAAGGAAGGAGTTTTGAAAACCTTCAGGTGATAGGTCCTGCCATAGAATTTGCAGAAAGATATGAAAAAGAAGGAGCGGATGAATTAGTTTTGTTAGATATAACTGCAACACTGGAAAATAGAAAGACCTTTTTAAAGCTTGTAGAAGATATTGCAAAAAGGATTTTTATACCTTTAACAGTGGGGGGCGGGATTAAGAGTATAGAAGATATTCGTAATTTATTAAGGGCTGGAGCGGATAAAGTTTCCTTAAATACCTTTGCTGTATTAAATCCTGAGATAATAAATAGGGTAAGAGATGAATTTGGAAGTCAATGCCTGGTTATTGCTGTGGATGCTAAGAGGATTTCACAAGGTAAATGGGAGGTATATATTAAAAGTGGAAAGGAGTCTACAGGAATAGATGTTTTTGAATGGCTGAGAGAGGTGCAGAATAGGGGAGCTGGAGAAATTTTATTAACGAGTATAGATGCGGATGGTCATAGAAGAGGTTACGATTTGGATTTAATAAAAAGAGCATCTTCTATATTAAATATTCCATTAATAGCATCAGGTGGTGCAGGTTCGCTTGAAGATCTTTATTTAGCTTTAATGTCTGGTGCTGATGCAGTGCTTGCTGCATCTATTTTTCACTACGGTGAATACACTGTGAAAGAAGTAAAAGATTATTTGAAAAATAAGAATGTACATATTAGAGAGGTGTAATAATGGATTTTGATGAACTTGTAAGTTTGGTAAGATTTGATGAGAAAGGATTAATTCCAGTCATAGTACAGGATTATATTACTGGAAGGGTATTAATGCTTGCTTATATGAATAAAGAAGCATTGATAAAGACGATTGAAACAAAAGAAGCCTGGTATTGGAGTAGAAGTAGAAAAGAGTTATGGCATAAGGGCGAAACCTCTGGTAATATACAAAAAGTGAAGGATATAAAAATAGATTGTGATGGAGATACTCTTTTGTTAATGGTTGAGCAGATAGGTGTGGCATGTCATACAGGAAATTTCAGTTGCTTTTTTAGAGGAATTAAAAATTTAGAAGAAAATTTTTTGTTTCATTTGGAAGAAGTAATTAAAGATAGAAAAGAAAAATTACCTGAGGGATCTTATACTGCGGAGCTTTTTAGGGAGGGTGAAGAGAGGATATTTCAGAAGGTTGGAGAAGAAGCTATAGAGACAGTTATTTCAGGCATTAAAAATAAAAAAGAAGAGCTAATCTATGAGGCATCAGATCTTTTATACCATTTACTAATTGCTTTAGTATCAAAAGATCTTTCCTTAAGGGATATTATTAAGGAACTTATAAGAAGACATAAAGATCCTATGGAGCTTTAGTTTCTGTTTGGCTTTGAGTATCCGTATATGTTTCCTCTGGGGGAGGAGCATATAAAAAGTCAAAGTCTTTTGCCGGCTTATCTTTTAAAGCATTTGACATAAATTCTCTCCAAATCAAAGCAGGAATAAATCCTCCTACAACTTTTTTGGTTTGAGAATAGTCATCATTTCCTACCCAAACGCCTGTACAAAGATCGGGAGTAAATCCGATAAACCATGCATCCCTATAATCATCAGTAGTTCCAGTTTTTCCAGCACATGGTCTGCCTATATTTGCTCTTGTCCCTGTCCCTTCCAATATGACTTTTTTCATCATCTTTACCAAAGTAGCTACTACCTCTGTATCTAGAACTTTTGTTAATTGAGGTTCATTTGAAAGAAGTATATTCCCTTTGCTATCTTCAACCCTCAGTATGGCAATAGGATTTATTCTATATCCACCATTTGCAATACATGCGTAGGCTCTTGTTAGCTCTAATGGTGTAACAACATACGATCCTAAAGCTAATGCTAAGCTTGGCTCTATTTCGCTTTCTATGCCCATTTTCTTTACATTTTTTATAACATCGCTCACGCCTATCTCTTCTAATAACATAATCGTAGCTATATTGTAAGAATTTTTTAAAGCTTCCTCTAAAGTTACTGTTCCATGTAATTTCTGATCATAGTTTTGAGGCTTCCATACTTTTCCTGCAAATTTATAGGATATCTCTCTTTCCTCAAGAAGATCTGTGGGCTTAAATCCCCTCTGAATAGCAGTGAGATAAACAAAAGGTTTGAAAGCTGAACCAGGTTGTCTTTTTGCTTGACTTACCCTATCAAACTGGCTTTTATTATAATCTAATCCTCCTACATATGCTCTAATATATCCCGTATTAGGTTCTATAGCAATTAATGCTCCCTGGCTTACATGGTAGTCTTTGCCATATTTATTAATAATTTTGTTTAATGCATCCTCCGCAAATTTTTGTAAATTTAGATCAAGCGTTGTGTATACTTTTAATCCACCTTTATAAACTGTTTCTTCACCAAATCTTTGAATTAATTCTTTGAGGACATAATTAAAAAAATATGGAGCAAGATATTGGGATGTTTTTTTAGTTATTAACTTAATTGGAGAGTTATATGCCTTTTTAAACTCTTCTTGGCTTATATAACCTTCTTCTAACATTTTTTCTAAGACAATGTTTCTTAATTGTTTTGCCTTTTCAATATTTTTGAAGGGATTGTATAACTCAGGTGCAGGGAGTATTCCAGCAAGCATTGCACTTTCCTCTAAATTTAGATCCTTTGCAGATTTTCCAAAGTATGTTTGTGCTGCAGACTCCGCACCGTATGCTCCATTTCCCCAGTAAACTAAATTCAAATATATCTCTAATATTTCCTGTTTTGTGTAATATTTTTCTAATTTTGTTGCAATGTAAATTTCCTGTATTTTTCTTCTTATGGTTCTTTCTGGAGACAAGAATAGTAGTTTAGCTACTTGTTGTGTTATTGTACTTCCTCCTTGCAAAGGTCCTGTACCAGTTAAATCTTTCCATAAAGCCCTAATTGTTCCTCTTATGCTAACTCCTGAATGGTTATAGAAGTCTTTATCTTCAGAAGCAATTACTGCTTTTTGTAAATATGGAGATATTTTATAGAGGGGAACAATTATTCTATTCTCTTTATAGATCCTTCCTAAGATTTTATTGTCACTGCTATATATAATTGTTGTTTGACTTGGTCTTATCTCCGTCCATTTCTCAATGGATGGAGCGGATTTTAGTACAGATACTACGTATATGGAAGCAAAGGTAAAAGAAATTAGTACTAAAATTAAAGCTGTAAGAATTGTAAATTTTAAAACCTTCCAAAATTTTCTTTCTTTTTTTGGCATTACTGATATTTCGTTTATTGCTTTTTTATTCATCCTTCCTTTATCCCTCCAAAATAAATTAAACTTAGTATTTATTTTATATCAAAAATAAGATATAATAAAGTCTATGAGGAATGATTTTCAGCTAATAATTATTACAGGGCTTTCTGGCGCAGGAAAATCTCAAGTATTACATATTTTAGAGGATAGTGGATTTTTCTGTGTTGATAATCTACCACCTAATTTGATACCTACTTTAGTGGATTTATGTATGAATACTGATGGGAAAATATCCCAAGTGGCTTTAGTTTCTGATATTAGAAGTGAGGAATTTCTTCAAAATTTTAGAGACGTCTTAAATGATCTAAAAAAGATTATTCCTAAATATATACTTTTATTCTTAGAAGCGGACGAAGAAGTTTTAATTAGGAGATATAATGAGACGAGGAGAAGACATCCTTTATTAAAAGAGGGAAGAAGTATTTTAGAGAGTATTAGGTTAGAAAAAGAAAGATTAAATGACATAAGGAGCTTAGCAACTTACATTATTGATACAAGTAAAACTACGACAAAGGAATTAAAAGAGATCATATTGCAATATATTGAAGATTTTGGATATAACTTAAAAATAAATTTAAATATTACAATATACTCCTTTGGATTTAAATATGGAATTCCATTGGACTCTCATTTAATCTTTGATGTTAGATTTTTACCTAATCCTTTTTATGACCCAAATTTAAGAAAGCTTTCAGGACTCGATAAGGAAGTAAAAAATTTTGTATTGGAGAGAAAAGAAACTCAAGAGTTTCTTAACAAACTAAAGAATCTTCTTGATTTTTTAATCCCGTTGTATCAGGAAGAGGGAAAAACTTATCTTAACATATCTATAGGCTGTACTGGAGGAAGACACAGAGCGGTTGTTATTGCTGAAGAATTAAAGGATTATTTGTCCTCAAAATATTATGTAAAAGTTTTTCATAGAGATATTGATAAGGATGTATCATAAGAAAGAATTGAAAAGCGTAACTATAATTGGTGGAGGAACAGGGCTCTCAACAGTATTAAGAGGATTGAAGAAATATCCTCTAAAGCTTAATGCTATCGTTACAGTAAGTGATGATGGGGGAAGCTCTGGAAGATTAAGAAGGGATTTAGATATTCTACCACCTGGTGATATTAGAAATTGTCTTGTCGCTTTAGCTGATGAAGAAGCATTAATGACAAAACTGTTCCAGTATAGATTTAATAATGGAGAATTGAAGGGACACTCTTTTGGGAATTTGTTTCTTGCAGCAATGGCGGATATTCTTGGGGATTTTCTTTTAGGGATTAAGGAGGCAAGTAAGGTATTAGCTATAAAAGGACAGGTTTTTCCATCAACCTTGTGTAAAGTAAAACTTAAGGCATTGTTTGAAAACGGTGAGGAAATAATTGGAGAAACAGCTATCTCCTCATATCATAAAAGCAGGATAAAAAGACTTTTTTTAGTATCTGATACCCCTATCACAGCAACACCAGAGGCATTATATGCATTGAAAAATTCGCATTTAATAGTAATTGGACCTGGTAGTCTTTACACAAGTATTCTTCCTAACCTTTTGATTGAAGATATCAAGAATGTTCTTAAAAAAGTGAATGTACCAAAGGTTTATATATGTAACGTAATGACTCAACCTTTTGAGACTATTGGTTTCTCTGCCTCTGATCATTTAAGGGTAATAGTGGAGCATTTGGGGTTTGTTCCTGTAGATTATGTTATAATAAATACTCAAGTGCCAAAGGAAGAGTTATTGAAAAAGTATAGAGCTGTAGGGGCAGATATAGTTTATCCAGATATTGAGAATTTTGGAAAATTTGATGTTGAGGTTTTAACGGGTGAATTTATATATGAAAATGATATGGTTAGACACGATCCTGATAAATTAGCAAAATTCATAATTAATAAGTTTTTATATTAATTTCATTTGACAAAAAAACTCACAATTCTATAATATTCTTAAAAGAAGGGAGGAATTGATAATGGCTAAAATGACGATATTGGATTTAAAGGATGAAGAACTGAGGGGAAAGAGGGTATTAGTAAGAGTTGATTTTAATGTTCCTATAAAGAACGGAGTTATTACAGATGATAGAAGGATTAGAGAAGCCTTACCTACAATTCAATACCTAATAGAAAAACAGGCAAAAGTTATTCTTATGTCTCATTTAGGAAGACCAAAGGGATTTCAGGATGATTTACGTCTTGATCCTGTAGCAAAAAGATTAAGTGAGCTTTTAGGAAGACCAGTGAAAAAACTTAATGATTGTATTGGTGAGGAAGTTGAAAAAGAAGTAAATAATATGAAACCAGGGGAAGTAATTTTATTGGAGAATGTTAGATTCTATAAAGAGGAAGAGGCAAATGATCCTGAATTTGCCAAGAAATTAGCAAAATTAGGAGATATTTATGTAAGTGACGCTTTTGGTACTGTTCATAGAGCCCATGCCTCAACTGCTGGTGTTGCTCAATATTTACCTGCTTATGCTGGTTTATTGGTAAAAAAAGAAATAGAAATTATGGGAAAGGCGTTAGAGAGTCCAGAAAGACCCTTTGTATGTATTTTGGGTGGTGCAAAGGTTTCTGATAAGATAGGAGTTATTCAGAATCTTCTTGGTAAGGTAGATGCGTTACTAATTGGTGGAGGAATGATGTTTACTTTTTGGAAGGCTCTTGGATATGAAGTAGGTAAATCAAAACTGGAAGAAGATAAAATAGAGTTAGCTAAGGAATTTATAAATATGGCAAAAGAAAAGGGAGTAAAACTTATTATTGCAGATGATGCAGTTGTAGTAAAAGAAATTTCTGAGAATACAGAGACTACTATAAAGAAAATGGGGGAATTTGCACCAGATGATATAGGTGTAGATATCGGTCCAAATTCTATAAGTAAGTTTGTTGAAGAGATTAAAAATGCAAAGACTATTATTTGGAATGGACCAATGGGAATATTCGAGATGGACAAATTTGCTGAGGGAACGAAGAAGATTGCAGAGGCTATTGCCAATAATAAGAATTGTGTAAGTATTGTGGGAGGTGGAGATACCGCATCTGCCGTGGCAAAATTTGGTCTTGAGGATAAATTTACACATATATCCACAGGTGGAGGAGCCTCTTTAGAATTTCTCGAGGGGAAAACTTTGCCCGGTATTGCGGTTCTTAAAGATAAATAAAATTTAGAGGGGGAGACTTTGGCTGACTTTCAACCTATTTTAAATGAGATTCTTGAAATTGAGGGTGTCCAGGTTTCTCTTCTTGCCAGTGATGATGGTTTAGTAATTGATAAAGCAACTAAGGATTCAATAGATCCAGAGGCTCTGGGGGCTGTTGCATCGGGTGGGTTAAGAGCTACTACTATGATAGGAAATGAATTAGCAAAGGGTTCCACAAAGGAAGTAATAATCATATTTGAGGAGGGAGCAGTTTTTATTTATCCAATTGAAGGAAAGCCTGCAACATTAGTTGTTGTAGCGAATCCTGGAGCAAATTTTGGGAAAATAAGAAATGCTATAAAGAAGGTTATTTACAAACTTATAAGATTAATACAATAAGATTAGTGTAATAAGGAGGAAGTATGAGAAAAAAAATTATAGCTGCAAACTGGAAGATGTATAAGACTACCCATGAGACGGAGGAATTTATAAGGGAGTTTATAGAGCTTGCTTCTAATTACGAAGATAAAGAAGTAGTAATTTGTCCACCCTTTACATCCCTTTATGTGGCTCGGAATTTACTGAAAGGTACTCCTTTTAAATTAGGAGCACAAAATCTTTTTTGGGAAAAAGAAGGTGCTTTTACGGGGGAGATTTCTCCAATAATGCTTAAAGACTTAGACTGTGAGTATGTTATTATTGGGCATTCTGAAAGAAGACAATATTTTGGAGAGACTGATGAAAATGTAAACAAAAAAATAAAATCTGCATATGAATTTGGACTAACTCCAATTCTATGTGTAGGAGAAAAATGGGAAGAAAGAGAGAAAGGTAAAACTGAGGAAGTAATTATAAGACAAGTTTCTAAAGCAATAGAAGGAATTGATGGAGATAAATTGCAAAATTTAGTAATAGCATACGAACCTGTATGGGCTATTGGAACAGGGCACTCAGCAAAAGGTGAGGATGCAAATGAAGTAGCCCTTTTAATTAGGAATGTTATAAAGGAAAAATATTCTCAGGAGGTAGCCCAAAAGGTTAGAATTCAGTATGGGGGGAGTGTAAATCCAAATAATATTGGTGAATTTTTGTCACAGCCAGAAATTGACGGCGCTTTAGTGGGTGGAGCAAGTTTAAAGGCAAAAAGCTTTTGGGAAATAGTAAAAATTTAAAATAAGGAGAGATGAGAATGTTTACAGTACTTTTGATTCTTCATTTTCTAATATCAATTGGGTTAATTGCGGTAATATTATTCCAATCTGAAGTTGGAGAAGGTTTGGGCTTCATTGGTGGTGGAGCTTCTGTATTTTATAAAGCAAAGAGAAAAATGGAGAGAACCTTAAAACAAGCTACGGTAGTTCTTGCAATTCTTTTCATGATTACTTCTACTCTTTTATTCTTAATTAAATGAGGAGGTGATTTACTTAAAAAATTTTTTCCAAAAAAAGTTTATATTTTGTAAGGAGGTATGCTATGAAACGTATAAGTATTCTTCTTTTATTAGTTTTCTTAATTACCTTATTTGGGTCTTCTTTAGCTCAAACACCCCAATATGGTGGTGTATTGAGAAGAAGTTTGGTAAATGATCCACCAACATTAGACCCTGCGATGATAACAGATACAGCATCCGATGAGGTAGCAAGGCAAATATTTGATGGTTTGGTAGAATATGATCCTAATGGGAAAGTAGTCCCTGTTATAGCAAAAAGTTGGAGTATATCTAATGATGGGCTCAAGTATACCTTTTATTTAAGAGATGATGTATACTTCCATAACGGAAGAAAAGTTACTGCAGAGGACTTCGTATACTCAATAAAGAGAGTAATGGATCCAAAGACTGCATCACCAAGGGCAAACTTCACAGACCCAATCAAGGATGTGGTGGCAAAAAGTAAATACATATTAGAAATAACATTAAAAGAACCTTTTGCTCCCTTCCTATCTACTTTAACTTATTCATGTTTCTGGGTTGTTCCTAAGGAAGAGGTTGAGAAACTTGGAAAAGATTTTGCAACTAAGCCTGTAGGAACTGGAGCTTATATATTTGATGAATGGAAACATGATGTAAAAATAAGAGTTAAAGCCAATCTAAAATACTTTAGAGGAAGACCATATACCGATGCAATAGAATGGGCAATAATTCCTGATGAGAATGTAGACTTTATGAATTTTGAGAAAGGGAATCTTGATATAACGGGTGTTCCTGATCCTGAATGGGATAGGGTAAGTAACGATCCAAAATACAAACCATATATCTTATCGAAACCAATTCTTGGTATTTATTACTTAGGATTTAATGTAAAACAGAAACCCTTTGATAACAAATATCTAAGATGGGCAATAGCGAGAGCTATAGATAAAGATTCTATTGTAAAAGTTATAAGAAGAAATAGAGCGGAAGTTGCATATACAATTCTTCCTCCATCAATGCCTGGTTTCAGTAAAGACTTATATAATTGGGCAAAAGAAAACTTCAGTTATAATGTGGAAGAGGCAAAGAAATTATTAGAGAAAGCAGGATATCCTGGTGGAAAAGGACTTCCTGAGGTTGTAATATACTATAACTCAAGCAAGGCTCATCAAAGAATTATGGAAGCAATTCAGGCTAATTTATTAGCTATAGGTATTAATGCAAAGATACAGAATTATGACTGGGCAGTTTACTTAGACCTATTAGATAAAGGTAAGCTTCCTGTATATAGACTTGGATGGGTTGCAGACTATATTGATCCAGACAACTTCCTATGGGTACTCTTCAACTCAGCAAACTTTGGAGAGGGTGGAAATCATAGCTTCTATGAGAATCCAAAGGTTGATGAGTTAACTAATAAAGCAAGAAAAGTATCCAGTTGGAATTTAAGAGTTAAATACTATAATGAGGCAGAAAGAATCATATTAGAGGATATGCCTATTGTACCTATTTACTACTACGTTTCTCAACCAATATATCAACCATGGGTCCATGGATTGTATGTAGATCCATTAACAGGACTTTCCGGTGTAAGATATAGAGTTGTTTGGTTATCTAAGAAATAATTTATCTTGTCTCAGGAGGGGAAATTTCCCCTCCTGAAATTATATAGAAGGAGGAGAGATAAGAGTTGTATAGATATCTAATAAGAAGATTAATTCAAGCAATACCAGTATTTATTGGAGTTACATTGATTACATTTGCGTTATTTTATATTGCTCCTGGAGATCCAGCCCGATTAATTGCAGGACAACGTGCAGATCCCGAAGTATTAGAACAGATTAGAAAGAGTTGGGGATTAGATAGACCTTGGTATATTCAATATTTTTTATTTTTAGGTAGAATAATAAGGCTTGATTTTGGAAGATCATTTAAAACAAATATTCCAGTATTAGAATCTATTTTAGAAAGATTTAAGGCTACTATAGTTTTGGCTTTATTTGCTTTTATTATTGCTATTGGACTTGGAGTTACTGCAGGAATCATATCCGCAGTAAAACAGTATTCTGTGTTTGATTATACAGCCATGGTTATTGCTTTATTAGGGGTATCTGCCCCTGTTTATTGGGTTGGTATTATTCTTTTATTGATTTTTAGTTATAATTTGGGATGGTTCCCTTTAGGAGGATACATAAGTGAATATGGGTTAAAGGCGGTCGTGCTTCCTGCAATTGCTTTAGGAACAAGACCTGCTGCTTATTTTGCTCGACTCGCAAGGTCATCAATGTTAGAAGTTATAAGGCAAGAATATATTATTACAGCAAGGGCAAAGGGAGTGCCCGAAAGATTAGTTATATTTAAACATGCTTTGAGAAATGCACTTATACCTGTTGTTACCTATGCAGGTATGGTTGTTGGTGATCTTTTAACCGGAGCAGTATTGACAGAGACCATTTTTGCTTGGCCAGGTCTTGGTAGATTAACTGTGCAAGGGATTCTGGATAGAGACCTTCCTATTATTCAGGGTACAGTATTATTTATTGCTTTTATCTATATTATTGCAAATTTGGTTGTAGATATTTCGTATGCACTTATTGATCCAAGGATTCGTTATGAATAAGGAGGTTTTAATAAATGGCCGTAGAAAATGTTATGAAAAGTCAGGGAGTTAGAAAACCAAGAAGCTTATGGAGAATTGCTATAAAAAGATTAATTAAGAATAAATTAGCGATTGTTGGCTTTATTATAGTATTAGTTTTTGTCATTGTTGCTCTATTTGCTCCCCATATTGCTCCTTACGATCCTCTACAAGTAGATTTGTCCAAATCCCTACTTCCTCCAAACAGAGAACATATTTTAGGAACTGACGAGTTTGGTAGAGACATACTAAGTAGACTAATCCATGGGGCTCGTACCTCTCTTCAAATTGCCTTTTTTGCTCAGATTATATCCATCTCCTTAGGAACTGTTATGGGACTAATTGCAGGATATTATGGCGGATGGATTGATGATCTTATAATGAGAATAGTAGAAATTCTTTTTGCCTTTCCTTTTCTTCTTTTCGTTATAGCGGTAGTGGCAACCTTAGGAACAGGCATTCAAAATTTATACATAGCGGTGGCTCTTATAGGATGGGCGGGCGTCTCAAGAATTGTTAGAGGACAAGTATTGAGTTTAAGAGAAAGAGATTTTATTGCCAGTGCAAAAGCAATTGGTGCATCAACATGGAGAATTCTATTTAGACATATTCTTCCCAATGCTTTATCTCCAATAATCATTGAGGCTACTTTAGGAATGGGCGGTATGATCATGTTAGAGGCTGGGTTAAGTTTTCTTGGCTTAGGTGTGCAGGCACCAACTCCAAGTTGGGGCTCTATGGTGCAGGCTGGATTAGCTTATTTGAGGAGTAGATGGTGGTATCCTGTAGCCCCAGGTGTTGTCATTATGATAGTAGTTTTTGGCTTTAATCTTTTAGGGGATGGTTTAAGAGATGCGTTGGATCCGAGATTATATATATAAGACTGGAAATAAATCTTCTCAAAGGTACTATACAGAGATTGGCTGGGTGGAAATCTCAGAGAATGCCATTGCTACATTGGCAAGTCTTTCTGCATTGCAAAGCTATGGTATAGTAGGAATGGCTGTTAGAAGTATAATGGATGGAATATCAGAACTCCTCCATTTAGAAGAGATAAATAAAGGGGTTCAAGTCCATGTAACTGAAGAGGGATTAATCATAGAGCTTTATGTAATTGTTGCTTATGGAGTGAGAATTCCAGAGGTTGCTCATAATGTTATGGAAAGAGTAAAATGGAATTTGGAGAGAATAACTGGCTTATCAATAAAAGAAATTAATGTGAATGTATGGGGAATAAGAGTTATGGAGGATAAAAAAGAAGAAACATTTAATTGGGAGGAAGGTTAGCTTGCAAAAGGTATTGGAGATAAATGGAGAATTATTAGAAAGTTTATTTGAAAATGCAGTAAATCAATTGGAACTACATAGGGAAGAGGTTGATTTATTAAATGTTTTTCCTGTACCCGATGGAGATACAGGCACAAACATGTTATATACATTAAAATCAACCCTTAATGAAATTAAAAAGCAAAAAGTTAAAACCTTGAAAAACGTTGCAGAATCTGCAATAAAAGGCTCACTTATGGGAGCAAGGGGAAATTCAGGTGTTATTCTTTCTCAGATAATAAGAGGATTCGCAGAGTATATAAGGGACAAAGAAAAAGTAGATGCAATTACATGGGTAAAGGCTTGGCAAGAAGCAACTAAGGTTGCCTATAGAGCAGTATTAAAACCAACAGAGGGAACAATTCTTACAGTACTTAGAGAAGGAGTTAAAGAAGCAACACGCTCCCTTAAGGATACAAAAGATATTGTAGAAATAACAAGGAGAATGTTGGAAAAAGCAAAAGAAGCCCTTTTAAATACTCCTAATCTTTTGCCAATTTTAAAAGAAGCCCAAGTCGTAGATGCAGGTGGACAAGGACTTGTTTATTTTTGGGAAGGATTCTATAGGGGACTATTAGGAGAAAGAATAAAGGTTGAGAAGGAAGAGACACTAATAAAAGAAAGACCTGAGTTAGAGGTAATTGAAAAACAGGTTCTTACATATCAGTATTGTACAGAGTTTGTCATTGTATCTCAGGAAAATGTCGATTTTTCAGAATTCAAAAGTTTCTTGCAATCGCAAGGAGATAGTATCGTAACTGCAGAGGCTCCTGGAATGTTAAAGGTCCACATACATACAAATAATCCTGGAAAGGTTTTGGATAAAGCTCTACAATTTGGAAGCCTATCAAGAATAAAAATAGACAATATGGCGGAACAGCATGAGGAGAGAATTAGAAAAGAGATAGATTCTCAAGCCACAAAAAAGAAGGAAGAAAAAGAGATTGGATTTGTGGTAGTTTCATGGGGAGATGGAATAAATGAAATATTTAGAAGCTTTTCTGTTGATTACATTATAAATGGTGGTCAAACACTAAATCCCAGTGTAGAATCATTGATTAGTGCTATTGAGCAGGTAAATGCAAAAAAAATCTTTCTATTTCCAAATAACAAGAATGTTATATTAGCAGCTCAACAAGTAGAAAAGTTATATAATGACAAGGTTATAATAATTCCGACAAAGCATGTTTTAGAGGGGATAAGAGCATTAATAGAATATAATCCAAGGGATTCCATTGAACAAATAAAGAGTAAATTTGAAAATAGCATTAATAAGATAAGAGTAGGTGAAGTAACTAAAGCCATTAGAGATTCAAATATAAATGGCTTTTCTATTAGTGAAGGAGATATATTAGGTATAGTTGATGATAAAATAGTGTATGTTGGTAAAAGTATAGAAGAAGTAGTTATAAATCTAATTAATAACATTATTAACCAGGAGAAAAAAATAGAGCTTATTACTTTGTATTATGGGAAGGAAGTTAGTAAAGAAGAGGCGGAAAAACTTTATAATAAATTAACAGAAACATATCCCAATTTAACTATTGAATTAATGTATGGTGGACAACCCTTTTACTATTACTACTTAGGGTTAGAATGAATGTTCTCAGTAAAGATCGCATAAAATTACTAAAAAGATTAAAGGAAATATTAGAGAACGAAATTTCTACTAATTATTCCGATAAAAGCATAAAATATGGTTTAGAAAAAACAACCAAAGCTATTATTAATCAATTTCCTCAATGGAAAGGATATTGGACTTCAAAAGTATTGGAGTTAATCACTGGTTATTCTGAAAAAAACTTAGAAGAGAGAAAAAAAGCTATATCCCAAATTTTTGATATTCTTGATTTAGCTATTGAATACTATACCGATGAGGATTTCTTCCAAAAACCTGTCCAGTTTATAAAAGGGGTTGGTCCAAAAAGGGCAAAACTACTGGAGAAGTTAGAGATACATACCTTAGAGGATTTAATATATTACTATCCAAGAGACTATGATGATCGATCCCGTTTAAAAAGGATATCACAAGTAGGAATAGGGGAAAAAGTCACTTTAAGGGTAAAAGTAATTGATTATGAGGAGGGAAAAACACCGTATAAAGGTATACCTATACTTCGTGCCAAATTAACAGATGGATCAAGTTTTATTTATGCTATTTGGTACAATCAAAAATTTATAAAGAAAAATATTCCTATCGGTTCAGAAATTTTACTCTCTGGAATTGTACAAAAAGGATACAGATACCTTGAGATAGAGAATCCAGAATATGAAATATTGGAGGAAGGAAAAGAGGAAACTTTACATGTAGGGAGAATTGTTCCTATCTATTCTTTAACTGAAGGTCTGTCTCAAAAGGTTATGAGACAGTTAATATATGATGTATTGAACCAGTACGCTCCCTTTATAGAAGATAATTTGCCACCAAGATTGAAAGAAAAATACAATTTAATGGATAAGCCTATTAGTGTATTTGAGAAGCATTTTCCTACATCCTTCCTATTAATGGGAAGTGCCACTAAAAGGCTTGTTTTTGAGGAACTTCTTTTGATGCAGATTCTTTTGGTACAAAAAAAGAAAGAGATTGAATTTTGCAATGCTCCTGTTTTTAAAACAGATACACCTTTAGTTAAAAAATTTATTGAAGATCTACCCTTTAAATTAACTCCTGCTCAAGAAAGGGTCTGGGAAGAGATAAAAGTGGATCTTGCTTCTGGAAGACCCATGCATAGGCTTCTTCAGGGTGATGTTGGTTCTGGTAAGACCATAGTCGCTGCACTTGCTATGCTACTTGCAGTAGAGAATGGGTATCAATCCGCCTATATGGCACCAACAGAAATTTTGGCAGAACAGCATTATAATAGGTTGTTCCCTATGTTTATGAAATATGGTATAGAGATTGCTCTTTTAACAGGCAGTACATCAAAAAAAGAAAGAAGATATATACTGGAATCTTTAAGAAATGGTACTTTACCTATTGTCATAGGTACCCATGCTTTAATTCAGGAGGAAGTAAAATTCAAAAAATTAGCTTTAGTTATCATTGATGAGCAACACAAGTTTGGAGTTATACAAAGGACTCAATTATGGGAAAAGGGAGATAATCCACATCTATTAGTCATGACCGCAACTCCTATTCCAAGAACCTTAGCCTTAACCATATATGGTGAGCTTGATGTTTCAGTTATTGATATGTTACCACCTGGAAGAAAACCAGTAAGTACATATTTATTCTCTTCTTCCGAAAGGAAGAAGGTTTATGAACTACTTGGAAAGGAAATTTTGGCTGGAAAACAGGCTTATGTGGTTTGTCCAACAATAGAAGAATCAGAAAAGATAGAGGCAGAATCTGCCACAAAAATTTATGAAAGACTGAAAAAGTTTTTCCCAAATTTTAATATTGGATTAATCCATGGACTTGTGCCAAGGGAAGAGAGAGTTAGGATCATGGAAGAATTTAGACAGGGAAAAATTCAAATATTAGTGGCTACTACAGTTATTGAGGTAGGTGTAGATGTTCCTAATGCATCGGTTATGGTTATAGAGGATGCTCATAGGTTTGGACTTGCCCAACTTCATCAATTGAGAGGTAGAATAGGAAGAGGTGAGACTCAATCTTTGTGTTTTCTTATAGCAAATCTAAGCTCTGAAGATGTAAAAGAGAGATTGGGAATCTTTGTTAAGACAAATGATGGATTTGTTATTGCTAACAAGGATTTGGAGTTACGTGGTCCTGGTGAATTTCTTGGAACAAAACAGCATGGGCTTCCAGATTTAAAACTTACTGATTTAACAAGGGATCTTAGAATTCTTGAAATCGCAAGAAAAGAAGCCTTTGAGATTTTAAATGAAGATCCAAATTTAGAGAAAGAAGAATATTCTCCTTTGAGAAAAAATATTGAAAATAAAAAGGTAAAGATCCTTGCCCCATGAGATAAAAATTCTGCATGGTGAATTAAAGGGTAAAACTATACAAACTTTGAAGGGTAAAAAATATAGACCTACCATGGAAATGGTAAGAATGTCTCTGTTTAATACTCTTAGATCATTCATTCAGGATTCTCTTTTTTTAGAATTATTTGCGGGATCAGGCATTATAGGTTTTGAGGCTCTAAGTATGGGAGCTAAAAAGGTTGTTTTTGTCGAGAACTACCTACCTGCAGTAAAACTTTTAAAAATTAATGCAAAAAGATTAGGTTTAGAGGGTAGGGTAGAAGTGTATAATTTTGATGTGTTTAAATTTCTTTCTAAAAATCCCTTAGAATCCTTTGATGTAATCTTTATGGATCCCCCATACGAATTGGGACCTAAAATAAAGGATGTCTTAGAGTTGTTAAGTATAAACAAATGGTTAAAGAGTAGTGGAATCATAGTTGTTGAACATCATAAGAAAATTGATCTTCCTGAGAGGGTTGATAAATTGAATTTAATTAATAAAAAAATTTTTGGTGAGACTCTTTTCAGTTATTACAAAATGGAGTAAAATTTTTATATGCTTAGAAGAGCAGTTTATCCAGGTAGTTTTGATCCTGTTACAAATGGTCATTTAGATATTATAAGAAGAGGAGCTAAAATCTACGATGAGCTTATTGTTGCTGTAGCTCAAAATGTAGCAAAAAAGCCCTTTTTCACATTAGAAGAAAGGTTGGAAATGCTAAGAGAAAGCGTAAAAGATATAGAAAATGTCAAAGTAGATTATTTTGATGGACTATTGGTAGAATATTTGAAGAAGGTTGATGCAAAGGTTATAATTAGAGGGTTGAGGGCAGTATCAGATTTTGAATATGAGTTTCAGCAGGCTTTAGCTAATAAAAAATTATATCCTGAATGTGAGACTGTTTTTTTGATAACTGATGCAAAATATGCATACCTAAGCTCAAGTATGGTAAAAGAGATAGCAAGATTTGGGGGATGTATAAAAGACTTGGTTCCTGATATAGTTGCGAAAAGCCTTTATAAAAAATTTAGAGGGAAAGATGTTAAATAGATCTATTGAGCTTATAAGTGAATTGAAGAAATTATTGGAAAAAAGTTTTGTAATACCTATAATAGATAGAGTAATCATTGATTATGACAGATTAAAATCACTTATTAATGAATTAGACCATATTCTGCCTAATGAAATAATAGAGGCAAATGAGATTTTGAAAAATAAAGATGAGATAATAGACGAAGCAAAAAAGGAAGCTGAAGCTATAGTTAAAATAGCAAGAGAGAAAGCGGATTATCTTTTAAATGAGAATACTATAACGCAGAGAGCAGAAAAGGAGGCAGAAGAGATAAAAAGAGAGGCAGAAAAGTATGCTTTATCTTTATTAATAAAAGTAGAAGAAATATTGAAAAAAGAACTGGCAATTATTGAAGAAGCAAAGAATCAATTGAAATAATATTGGAAAAAGTTTATTTGTGTGCTAAAATATTATTAACCTATAGTGATGGGTTACCATCGCTATAGGCGATTTTTTGGAATAAAGAAGGAGGTAACAGAATGGCTCTAACAAAGGAAGAAAAAAGAAGAATAATTGAAAAATTTAGAATCAACGAGAATGATTCAGGATCTCCTGAAGTACAGATTGCTTTGTTAACAGAAAAGATTAGGAAACTAACGGAGCATTTAAAGGTCCATAAGAAGGACTATCATTCTCGTGTGGGGCTTCTTAAGATGATTGGTAAAAGAAGAAAGTTGCTAAATTACTTGCAAGAAAAAGATGCAGAAAGATATAAAAAGTTGATACAAGAGTTAGGTTTGAGAAGATAATTATGCGGGAATCTTATACTTTTAAGCAGGAATTTGCTGGAAGAGATCTAATAATTGAGATTGGAAAAGTTGCTTGGCAGGCAACAGGCTCCGTCCTTATCAGATATGGAGAAACAGTGCTCCTTGTTACTGTTGTTGCCTCTGAGGAGCCAAGGGAAGATATTGACTTTTTCCCACTCACTGTTGAATATATTGAAAAACTTTATGCTGCTGGTAAAATTCCTGGAGGATTTTTAAAGAGGGAAGGAAAGCCTTCAGAAACCGAGATTTTAATGGCAAGACTTATTGATAGACCCTTGAGACCACTTTTTTCCAAGGATTTCAGACATGAGGTTCAGATAATAGTAACTGTTTTGGCAGTGGATCAATTAAACTATCCTGATGTGCCAGGAATTATTGGGGCTTCATGTGCAATAATGTTGGCAGGACTTCCTTTTAATGGTCCGGTAGGTGCTGTTCGTGTTGGATGGGATGGTAAAGATTGGTATATAAATCCAACAGCGGACATCTTCCCGAACCTTCTACTTAATTTAGTTGTAGCAGGTACAAAAGATAGAGTTTTTATGATGGAAGGTGACGGGGTAGAAGTTCCTGAAGATATTTTCATTGAGGGAGTTATAAGGGGTCATGAAGCTTTACAGGCATCCATTAAGATTCAAGAGGAAATTTTAGAGAAGATAAATCCTTCACCATTCCCTTATACTCCATATGTAATTGATGAAGAATTAAAGAATGATGTATTGAAGCTTACTACCGAAGAACAAATTTTGAATGCTATTCTAACACCAAGTAAGTCTGAGAGACAAAAAGCATTAGAAGATCTAAAGAAAAATATAGCAAAGTATTTAGAGCCCTTATATGGAGAGAAAGTTAAGCAGGTAGATGAAATCATAAATGAAATAGCAAAAAATCTCATCAAAAGATTAGTTTTAAAGGAGAAAAGAAGGGTAGACGGAAGAAAACTTGATGAAATCAGACCTGTAAGTTGTAGTGTAGGAGTATTACCAAGAGTACATGGTTCAGCATTATTCCAAAGAGGAGAAACTCAGGTTTTAACAGTAGCCACCTTAGGAGCTGGAGAAGAACAAATCATAGAAAGTGTAATTGAAAGCCCTCCTAAGAGATATATGCATCATTACAATTTCCCGCCGTACTCTGTTGGTGAAGTCAAACCATTGAGAGGTCCTGGAAGAAGAGAAATTGGACATGGTGCTTTAGCAGAAAGGGCTCTACTTCCATTAATACCTAAGGAGGAAGATTTTCCATATACCATTAGATTAGTCTCAGAGGTTTTATCCTCAAATGGTTCAACTTCTATGGCAAGTGTGTGCGGTAGTAGTTTGGCTTTAATGGACGCAGGTGTGCCGATTAAAACATCTGTTGCAGGAGTGGCAATGGGATTAATAAAAGATGGTGAAGAGTTTGAAATTTTAACAGATATACAGGGTTTAGAGGATGCTTTAGGAGGTATGGATTTTAAGATAGCTGGTACAAGAAATGGAATAACTGCTGTACAGTTAGATATTAAGGTAGATGGATTAACTTATGAGATTATTAAAAAAACTGTTTATCAGGCAAGAGAAGCTCGATTGAAAATTTTAGATATTATGGATAGTGTGATTTCTGCTCCAAGACCTGAGATATCTCCTTACGCTCCAAGAATTAAGGTTGTGGAAATTAATCCATCTAAGATAGGAGATTTGATTGGTCCAAGTGGGAAAAATATTAAAAAGATAATTGAAGAAACAAAAACCGAAATTAGCATAAAACCAGAAGGTTTAGTAATAATTTCTGCCCCTAATATGGAATCAGCGGAAAAAGCAGCTCAAATGGTCCAAGATTATACAAAGGATATTAAAGAGGGTGATGTTTTCTTAGGCAAGGTGGTTAGGGTAACAGATTATGGGGCTTTTATAGAAATTCTACCAGGTAAAATAGGCTTACTTCATATATCAAAATATAAGACTGTAAATCAAGGGAAGAAACAGGTAAGAGAAGAGGTAAATTTAGGGGATGAGATTTTAATTAAAGTGGAATCTATTGATCCACAAGGGAGGATTAGCTTAACAAGACGTGATATTTGATGAACCCGCAGTTTTTAACTTTAGACAATGGTCTTAAATTAATATTTGAACATACCCCCAATAGAAAAAGTGTAGATATTATTCTGTATGTTAATGTTGGTTCCCGAGATGAAAAAGAAGATGAGCATGGCATTACCCACTTATTAGAACATCTTCTATTTAAAAGTAATCACAAGAAAAGTAGAAATATCCATTTAGAAATAGATAGACTTGGTGGAGAAGTAGATGCTTTTACTACAAGAGAAGGAACCTATTTCACTTTAAAACTTTTGAGATCTCATTTTGTTAGAGGAATTAATCTCCTTTCTGAAATTATTCAAAACCCAGATTTTACAGAAAAAGATTTAACCTTAGAAAAAGAAGTAGTAAAAGAAGAGATTAGAATGTATAAAGATTCTCCCGAGGAAATTGTTTTGGACTTGTTTTTAAAAAGTTCACTCAATGGTCACCCATTAGCAAGAGAGATTTTAGGGACAGAAAAAACTGTTGAGTCTATCACTATAGAAAGATTGTTGGACTATTTTTATAAAAACTATACTCCTGATAATATGATTATTGCTATCAGTGGGGACTTATCTCTAAAAAAAGTAAGCAGTATTCTTGAGAGAGTTTTCATAAATAGAAAAATCGATATTGAAAAAGTAGAAGAAAATCCTAAATTTAATCCTAATAAAACTGTTGTTGAGGAGAAGTTTGAACAAGTACATATTCTTTATGGTACTGAGGGTTATAATCCAAAAGATGTAAAAAAGTTTTCTCTTTATCTTTTATCAATTATTTTAGGCGGTGGATTAAGCTCACGTTTATTTCAGGAATTAAGAGAAAAGAAAGGTTTAGTTTACAATGTTGAGAGTCAGGGAATAAACTTTAAGGATATTAGTATTTTTTCTGTTTATACAGCAACAAGTGAGAGATTTTTAGAAGAAACTTTATTCTCTCTTAAAAAAGAATTGGATAAAATAAAAAGCAATGGAATAAGTAAAGAAGAATTGGATATTGCAAAAAGACAAAGCATATACAACTTTCTAATGAGTATGGAATCTCCTAAATATCGTTTATATTATTATTTAGATTCTATCTTAATTTATGATAAGATTATTCCTTTTATTGATACTATTAAGAATATAAGAAGAGTAAAGCTTATTGATGTGTTGGATACAGTAGAGTCTATTTTTTATAGACCATTTTCTTTAACTATTGTAGGTCCTGTTAATAAACGTTTAAAAAATATAATAGAAAGAGGTGAGATTTTATGATAAAAGCTGTTCTTTGTGGAGCCTTGGGGAAAATGGGTACAGTTATAGGTAAAGCAATTGCTTTATCAAATGATATCCAATTGGTATCAGCAGTGGACCCTAAAGGTGCAGGTATTGAATATGGTAAGGTTATTGGAGTTGAAAATTTAAATATACCAGTTAGGGAAAAAATAGAGGATGTTTCAGAAGAATTTGATCTTATTGTAGACTTTACAAATGCTGAATCAGCATATAGGAATGTATTATATGTTCTAAACTTAGGTAAAAAGGCTGTGATAGGTACTACAGGACTTTCAAAGGATATGATAGAAGATATAAAAAGAAAAACTGAAGAAAAGAAATCTGCAGTTTTAATTGCACCAAACTTTGCTTTGGGAGCAGTATTAATGATTAAGATGGCTAAGGAATTAGTAAAATATTTTCCAGACGTAGAAATAGTTGAACTTCATCATAATGAGAAAATAGATGCACCTTCTGGAACAGCATTACTCACTGCGGAGATATTAGCGGAAGAGCTGAAAAAGAGAAATTTGTCTCATTTTGATGCAACTAAAATAGAAAAAATACCTAATGTAAGAGGTGGAAAAGTAGACAGTGTGAATATACATAGTGTAAGACTTCCTGGTTTGGTTGCCCATCAAGAGATAATATTTGGTGGAGTTGGGCAAATATTAACCATTAGGCATGATGCGATTAGTAGGGATTGCTATATTCCTGGTGTATTACTTGGGATCAGAGAAGTATATAAAAGAACAGGTTTCTTTTATGGTTTAGAAACTATTTTAGAAGAGGGTGAATAGCATGTCTTTTGGAAGATTGATAACAGCTATGGTTACCCCTTTTGACGAAAATGGTGAAATAAATTGGAAAGAGGTTGACAGATTAGTTGAAAAATTAATAAATGATGGATCGGACAGTATTTTAGTAACTGGGACTACCGGTGAAGCACCCACATTATCAAGGGAAGAAAAGCTTCAACTTTATGAAAGAGTTAAATTCTGTGCAAAAGGAAGAGTAAAAGTTATAGCAGGTACCACAAACTACTGTACAAAGGAGTCTGTTGAGTTAACAAAAGAGGCAGAAAAGATTGGAGTAGATGGGATTTTAGCTACAGCACCTTATTATAATAAACCCCCACAAGATGGGTTATATAAGCATTTTGGCGCAATTGCAGACTCCACTTCACTTCCTATAATTATTTATAATATACCATCAAGAACTGCTGTGAATATACTTCCAGAAACTTTATATAAATTGGCAAAAGATTTTTCAAATATAGTTGGAGTGAAGGAAGCAAGTGGCGATTTAAACCAGATATCAGAAATAAGAAGACTAATACCAAAACCTTTTTTACTTTATAGTGGAGATGATTCTATAACTTTACCATTATTAAGTGTGGGAGGGGATGGTGTTGTTAGTGTTGCATCCCACATTGTTGGTAAAGAAATAAAGGAAATGATAAATGCATATTTCTCTGGAGAAGTAAATAGAGCATATGAGATTCATCTAAAATTATTTCCAATTTTTAGGGCACTATTTTTAACGACAAATCCCATTCCTTTAAAAGAAGCTTTAAAATTATTAGGCTACAATGTAGGAAATTGTCGTCTCCCATTACCTCCAATTGATGAAAAGAATAGACAAGAACTTATAAAAAGATTAAAGGAGTTTGGATTTAGCATAAATGAGTAAAAATGAGAACAAAATAAGAATAATTCCTTTAGGTGGATTAGGGGAAATAGGAAAGAATATGCTCATCATTCAACAGAATGATGAGATTTTAGTTATTGATGCAGGATTAATGTTTCCAACTGATGAAATGTTAGGGATAGATTTTGTAATTCCTGACATCTCTTACCTTTTGTCTCAGAAGGAAAAGGTTAGAGGTATATTATTAACTCATGGACATGAGGATCATATTGGAGCTCTTCCCTATATTTTAAAAGATTTGAATGTGCCTGTTTATGGTACACCATTAACTCTCGGCTTAGTTGAAAGGAAATTGGAAGAATATAGTATTAGGGCAAATCTGCATAGTATAGTGGTAGGAGAGAGATTTAAAATAGGCTCATTTGTTATAGAATCCTTTAGACAGACCCATAGCATACCTGATTCAGTGGGGTATGCAATAGAAACAGAGGTTGGATTAATTGTTTTAAGTGGTGACTTTAAGTTAGACCAAAATCCTATTGATGGAAAGCCAACAGATTTTTCAAAGCTTGCTGAGCTTAGAGGGAGAGGGGTTTTAGCTTTAATATGTGATACAACAAATGTGGAGCAAGCAGGAATCACTCCTTCTGAAAGTACTGTTAAAGGAACTTTTGAAAACATATTTAGCCAAGCAAAAGGAAGGATATTTTTAGTTACTTTTGCATCTAATTTCCATAGAATACAACAAGCAATTGATGTTGCAATGAAGTATCATAGAAAAATTGCTATTGCAGGGAAAAGTTTGATAAATAATATTGAGGTAGCGAGAAAACTTGGCTATCTTCATCTTCCTGATGAAATGATTATAAACATAAGAGATGTAAATCATTTGTCTCCTGAAAAAGTATTAGTACTTTCTACAGGAAGTCAAGGAGAGCCTTACTCTGCCCTTGTTCTTCTTACTAATAATTCTTATAAGCAATTAGCTTTAAACCCTACAGATACTGTGGTTTTAGCCACAACCCCTATTCCAGGAAATGAAGTTATGGTCTCAAGGCTTGTAGATCAACTATTTAGAAAGGGATTAGAGGTAATATATGGAGAAAGCGCAGGGGTTCATGTATCAGGACACGCAGCACAAGAGGAGATTAAAATGCTTATAAATATATTAAAGCCTAAGTTCTTGATTCCATATCATGGAGAGTATAGACATTTGGTAATTTTTAAAAAATTGGCTCAAAGTTTAGGATATCCTCAAGAAAATATTAAGATATTAGAAAATGGATATGTCCTTGAATTGACTGGGGATAAAATGACAATTGTGGATAAAGTGGATGCAGGCAATGTTTATGTGGATGGATTAGGAGTTGGAGATGTTGGTAATATTGTTCTAAAAGAGAGAAGAAAACTTGCAGAAGATGGTGTTGTGGTAGTATCTTTATTATTAGATCAAAGTACAGGGTTAATATTAGAGGGACCAGAAATTATCTCAAAAGGTTTTGTTTTTGAGAAAGAGTCCGATGATCTATTCGAAATGGCAAGGCAAAAAGTAATTAAACTTTTCCAAGATCTTGCAAAAAATAATAAGAGTAAAGTAGACAAAAAGACTCTATTAAAAGAGACGTTAGAAAACTTTTTCTATCAAGAAATTAGAAGAAAACCAATTTTAATTCCCATACTATGGGAAATATAATATGCCAGAAAGAATTGCTGTAGGCATAGGAATAATTTTTTTTAATCTATTTGTAATTCTTTCTTGGATTTTTCCTCAAGGGGGAGGAAAATTTGGGAGAGTTTTGGTATCTTTTCTTAAAAATACTTTTGGCATTTATAATTTGGTATTCCTTTTATTTGAAAGCATAATAGTTTACTATCTTTTTAAAAAGGAAGTAAAAAGAAAGGATATTATAGCTCTTACCTCTTTATTCTTCAGTATATTTCTATTCGTTTCCCTCTTTCTTTTTATAGATGACTTACAAAGATTTGGGGGATTTGTCTCTCTTTTTCTAAAAAGATTCTTTTATAACTACTTGGGAGTTTCTGGAATTCTCTTGCTCTCTTTATTCTTGTTATTTCTTAGCCTCTATAATTTTTCTTTATTTTCAAGAGCCCAAATTCCTAAAAAAATAAAAAGAACTAAAGAAGTAAGAAGAGAGATAGGAAAACCCAAAGTTATAAAGCAGGAAACAAAAGAGGAATCGTATTCTGCTAATTTACAATTTACTACTAACAAAACAGATGTTCAAATTAAAAAAACCTTTCCACCACCTTTGGATTTACTCTCTCCTAATGTAGGTGCAAGAGATGAAGAGGAAGATTTGGAAAAGTTGGCAAGAAAGATAGAGGAAACTCTTAAAAATTTCAAAATAGAATCAAAGGTTGAGGAGTATCACGTAGGTCCATCAGTAATTAGATTTGATATCTCAATAGCTCCTGGAGTTAGAGTTAGTAAAATATTAAGCTTATCTAATGATTTAGCTTTGGCTTTAGCAGTTCCAAGTATCAGGTTTGAGACCCCAGTCCCTGGGAAATCTTTGGTAGGAATTGAAGTTCCAAGAAAAAAACCTTCAAAAGTATATTTGAGAGAGATTTTAGAAAGCAAAGCTTTTCAGAATACAAACTATTCTTTACCTATTGCTTTAGGTAAAGATTTGGCAGGAAAGCCTCAAGTAGGAAACTTGGCGGATATGCTTCATCTTTTAATTGCGGGAACTACAGGCTCTGGTAAGAGCATGTTTATAAATACATTGATAATTAGTCTTCTTTATAAGCATGAGCCCTATAATTTGAAATTTTTAATGATAGACCCAAAAAGAGTTGAACTATCCATGTATAACAGACTTTATAAAAAGTATTTATGGTATCCAGTAATAACAGAATACAGTGAGGCTTCTTCAGTTTTGAAATGGGCGATATATGAGATGGAGAGAAGATATAAAATCTTTGCAGAAGAAGAGGTACGAAATATTGATGAATATAACAATAAAGGGCTTAATAAAACAAGAGAAAATTTGCCATATGTAGTGATAATAATAGACGAATTGAATGATTTAATGATGGTTGCGCCCAAAGAAATAGAAGATATGATATGCAGATTAGCTCAAAAGGCAAGAGCAGGTGGGATTCATTTGGTTGTTGCTACGCAAAGACCATCTGTAGATGTTATAACTGGATTAATTAAAGCAAATATTCCATCCAGAATAGCTTTTGCTGTATCATCTCAGGTTGACTCCAGAATAATTATAGATGATAATGGGGCTGAAAAATTATTAGGAAAGGGAGATATGTTATACCTTCCTATAATGAGTACTACACCTATAAGATTGCAGGCTCCCTTTATAGAAGAAATGGAAATAAAAAAAGTTGTTAACTATTTATCAGATATTTATTCTGGGCTTGATTCATCATTAAACTTAGATGTTACCAAGAAAGAGGAAGAAAAAATTGATGATCTTTCAGAAGATCCTCTTCTTCCTCAAGTAATTGAACTATTAGAAGGTAGAAAAATAATATCAACTTCATATATTCAAAGAAGATTTAGAATAGGTTATAATAGAGCAGCACGAATTTTAGATATATTAGAGGAAAAAGGATATGTAGCATCACAAGGAGAAGGAAAACCTAAGAAAGTGTTAAAAGGAGGTGATATAAAAAATTAAAAAATCTATCTTAAAAAATCTTTGCTATCAATAATTATTAATTATTTCTTAGGAGGTGTTAATATGCGTCGTTGCTTGATTGCTATATTAATTTTATCCTTAGTAATTTTAGCTTTATCTCCCACTTATGCTCAAAAGAAGGTTAGGATTGGAATAGTTTATGATGTTGGGGGAAGAGGAGATAAATCATTCAATGATGCTGCTTATGCAGGATTACAGAAAGCAATTAAATTACTAAAGGTTGAAGGAAAAGATATGGAGCCAGGACCTGGAGGTGCAAACAGAGAAGAGTTATTGAGAACATTAGCTGAGCAAAACTATGATTTAGTAGTTGGTGTAGGATTCTTATTTACTGATGCTATAATTAAGACTGCTAAGGAATTTCCAAATGTTAAATTTGCTATTGTTGATGGTGATGTAGGAGACCTTCCTAATGTAGCTTCCCTGTTATTCAACGAGCATGAAGGCTCATTTTTAGTTGGAGCAATTGCTGGCTTATTAACTAAAACAAATGTCATAGGATTTGTAGGAGGAATGGATATTCCATTAATTCATAAATTCGAAGTAGGATATAAAGCTGGTGCAATGTATGTAAATCCAAAAGTAAAGGTTCTAATTAACTACATAGGTGTTACTGGAGAAGCCTTCAAGGATCCAGTAAAAGGTAAAGAGCTTGCTTTAGCACAATATAAACAAGGTGCAGACATAATTTATCATGCATCTGGCGCATCAGGAGAAGGAGTATTTGAAGCAGCAAAAGAAACTGGAAAATATGCTATTGGAGTAGATTCTCCTCAAGCCTGGATAGCTCCTGGAAGAATTATTACAAGTATGTTAAAGAGAGTGGACGAAGCAGTATTCTTAACAATTAAGGATGTTGTAGAAGGAAAGTTCAAAGGCGGAAGAAAGTATTTTGGATTAGCTAATAAAGGTGTGGACTACGAGTATGATGAATATACAAAACCATTAATCCCAAGTAATGTAAAGGGTAGAGTTGATGCTCTTAAATCTTCTATCATTGCAGGAAAGATTGTTGTTCCATACGATGATAAGACTTTTGAAGAGTTTAAGGCAAAATATTTGAAGAAGTAAAAAATTATAAAGTTCCCCCTGTCTAAAAAGGCAGGGGGAACTTTATTTGGGGAGGATAGAAAGTGGAAGAGATAATTAGAATGGAAGAAATAGTAAAAACCTTTCCTGGAGTTATAGCGAATGATCATGTTAGCTTATCTATTTATAACAAAGAGATCCATGCAATTGTTGGTGAAAATGGAGCTGGTAAATCTACACTAATGAAAATACTCTATGGTCTATATAGACCTGATAGAGGAAAAATATTTGTAAAAGGGAAACAAGTTCAAATAAATGAGCCAAGGATTGCAATTTCTCTTGGAATTGGAATGGTGCATCAACATTTTATGCTTATACCTAATTTTACTGTTGCTGAGAATATTATTCTTGGAGCAGAACCTAAAAATAATATTACTTTAGATTATAAGAAGGCTATTGAGAAGATAAATGAAATTTCAAATAGCATTGGATTTAAGATTGATCCTAATGAAAAAGTTGAAAATCTGTCTGTGGGGCAAGCCCAGAGAGTTGAAATTTTAAAGCTTCTCTATAGAGGAGCGGACATTTTGATTCTTGATGAGCCTACAGCTGTACTTGCTCCTCAAGAGGTAGAGGAGCTTTTTTATAATCTTAGAAAACTAAACGAGCAAGGAAAAACAATAATTTTCATTTCTCATAAATTAAATGAAGTGCTTGAAATTTCCCATAGAGTAACAGTAATGCGTAGAGGAAAAGTAGTAAAAACATTGAATACAAAAGATACAAATAAACAGGAATTAGCTCAATTAATGGTTGGTAGGGAAATCTTTTTGCAGACGAGCAAGGGACCATATAATCCCGGAAGCGAAATCTTAAGGGTAGAAAACCTATCTGTAAAAAGCAGAAGAGGGCTTTTAGCTGTAAAGAATGTAAGTTTTAATGTTAGAGAAGGGGAGATTGTTGGAATCGCTGGGGTAGAAGGAAATGGACAAACAGAATTAATTGAGGCTATTGTTGGTTTATTACCTGTTGAAAAAGGTAAAATTTTAATTAAGGGAAAGGATTTTACAAAAAGTTCTGTTTTAGAGAGGAGAGCAATTCTTGGTCATATACCTGAGGATAGACATAAGAGGGGATTAATTCTTGATTTTTCGGTAGCAGAAAATTGTATATTAGGTCTTCATCATTTACCGAAATTTTCTAAAGGATTGCTTTTAGATTACAAAAAAATTTTTGATCATGCGGATAGCATAGTAAAGGAATACAATGTTGCAACCCCTAATTTAAAAATACCTATTAGGAATTTATCAGGTGGAAACCAACAAAAAATTGTAGCAGGTCGAGAAATGAGTACTTCACCTTATTTACTAATTGCTGCACAGCCTACAAGAGGATTGGATATTGGTGCTACTGAGTTTGTTCATTCATTGCTTGCCAGATTAAGAGATCAAGGAAAAGCTATCCTGCTTATTTCTTCCGATTTAGATGAAATATTTAATCTTAGCGATAGGATTCTTGTTATGTACAATGGTGAGATTGTTGGAGCCTTTTACACAAAAGAAACTGATGAAAAAGAGATAGGTTATTATATGATGGGAGTAAAGAGAAAAGAATTGGCAAAGGAGGCTTTAAGTTGAGAGTAGGATCTTTTCTTAAAGATTTACTTTGGAATATTTTAAGTCCAGCAATTTCAATTATATTAGCTTTAATTTTAGGGGGGTTTGTAATTTTAGCATTAGGATTTAATCCTTTAAAAATATATCCAGAGGTTATAGGTTTTGCATTGGGAAATCCTGTAGGATGGGGATATGTTCTTTTTAATGCTACCTCTTTAATTCTTGCTGGACTTGCTGTTGCAGTAGCTTTTAAGGGTGGATTGTTTAATATTGGAGTTGAAGGACAAATTTTAGTTGGAGGAATGTTGTCCGCTGTTGTAGGGCTCTATCTACCAAAGATGCCTTGGTTTATTCATTTACCAATAGTTTTATTATTTGCTGCAATTGGAGGAATGATCTGGGCTTTTATTCCAGGAATATTAAGAGCAAAATTAGGCGTGCATGAAGTTATAAATACAATTATGATGAACTGGATAGCCTATGCATTAACTAATTATTTAGTAATTAATGTGGTAAGGGAGACAGGGGTAAGATATCCTCTGCCTCAAACATCTGAACTTCCCCCTTCAGCTACCCTTCCAAGATTAGGTGTACTTTTCCAAAGTATTGGTATAAATATACCAGAAAGTAATCCTTTAAATGCATCTTTGCTTATAAGCATCTTAATGTTGATTCTTGTATATCTTTTATTATGGAGAACCAGATTAGGCTACGAGATAAGAGCTATTGGAAGCAATCCACTTGCAGCTGAAAATGGAGGAATTGTGATATCAAGAACCATTTTATTGACAATGCTACTAAGTGGAGCAATAGCAGGATTAACAAGTATTAACGATGTATTGGGGTATAGACATAGATTTTTGGATAACTTTACCCATGGTATTGGATTTACTGGAATTGCTGTTGCTTTATTAGGTAAAAACCATCCTGTGGGAATATTTTTCTCTGCTCTTTTATTCGGTGCTTTAGATAGAATGGCGATTGGTATGGATGTATTTACTCATATCCCCAGGGAAATAATCTCAATTCTTCAAGCCATTATAATAATTACAGTTGCTGTAGGGAATGAAGTATTATCAAGATTTATTAAAAGAAGGAGGAAGAAATAAAATGTTGATGTCCATCTTTTCCTGGGAAACAATTGCTTCAGCAATAAGAATGACAACACCACTTGCCTTTGCCTCCTTAGGTGGTGTCTATTCTGAGAGGAGTGGTGTTGTTAATATAGCTTTGGAAGGAATAATGCTTGTTGGTGCCTTTTCTGCAGCAGTTTTCGTCTACTTTTTTAATAATCCATGGTTTGCAATATTTATGGCTGGTATCTCAGGAGTTTTATTTTCTCTTATCCATGCAATAGTTTCTATTAATTTTAGAGTGAACCAGATAATAAGTGGAGTTGCATTAAATATGTTAGCAACAGGAGGAACAACCTTCCTTTCAAGGTTGATATTTAAGGCTGCTGGATCTTCTCCCCATTTAGAAGGGCTTAAACCATGGTCTATTCCTATTCTTTCTTCCATTCCTGGGATTGGAAAAATCTTTTCCGATCTTTCTCCTTTGATAGTAATTATGTTCTTGTTTGTAATATTATCACACTTCATACTTTTCAAAACCGTTTTTGGTTTAAGATTAAGATCAGTTGGAGAAAATCCCCAAGCTGCAGATACCTTAGGAGTAAATGTTTATCTATATAGATATATTGGAGTACTGATAAGTGGATTTTTAGGTGGTTTAGGTGGGGCTTTCTTATCCTTAGAACATGCAAGAGTCTTTGTGGAGACAATGACTGTTGGAAGAGGTTATATTGCATTAGCTGCCATGATTTTTGGTAAATGGACTCCTTTTGGTTCCCTTTTTGCATGTTTTCTTTTTGGTTTAGCTGAGGCTGTAAGAATGAGAATAGAAGGTGTAGGAATTCCCACCCAATTTATTCAAATGATACCATACGTCTTAACAATGTTGGTACTTGCAGGAGCAGTAGGAAGAGCTATTCCTCCAGCGGCAGATGGAATTCCTTATGAGAAAGAAGAAGTATAGTTTTCAAATATTTGTATATAAAGAATTAGCTACCATATTTAGAATACTCCTCAGGATATTCTATAAGTTTGAGATAAAGGGAATTGAGAATATTCCTAAGGAAGGTCCAGCTATTATTGCTCCAAATCATAGAAGTAGCTTAGATGTTATTGTTATTGCTTCAGCTATTCCACGCCCTATAAAAGCCTTGGGAAAAATAGAAAGGTTTAAGTATCCCATATTTGGAAGGTTTGCAAGATATTTAGGGGGAATTCCTGTAGATAGAGAGCATCCAGATAAATCTACTATAAAAACTGCCCTTGAGATTTTAAAAAATGGAAATCTGCTCTTAATATTTCCTGAGGGTACTCGCATTGGAAGTCACAAAAAAATAGAATCAGCAAAGAGAGGAGTAGCTTACTTTGCCTCAAAAACAAATGCCCCTATTATACCAACTGCCATAGTTGGTGCAGATAAGATATGGCCTCCCGAAAGAAGGATACCTAAAATGAGAGGAAAAATTAAAGTGGTTTTTGGAGAGCCCATGTATTACTCCTATGGGAGAAGTAAGATAGAGGAGGAAGAATTCACAAGACGATTGATGGAAACAATAAATACACTTCTGGTGATGGAAAAATGAAAGATAGAGTATCTAAGTTTTTTTATAGACTTATAGCAAGAACTGTAAGATTTTTGTTGAAGTTGATATGGAAATATGAAGTAAAAAATATAGAAAACCTACCTGATCCACCGTATTTAATAGTAGCAAACCATCTAAGTCTATTAGATCCATTTATTATAGGTGCTATTTATGATTTTAGGCTTTATTATTTAGCTAAACAGGAAATTTTTAAATTTCCTCTTACAAGGCCACTTATTAGGTGGCTTGGAGGTATTGATGTAGATAGAAAAGATTTTAAAAAGGACTCTTGGAAAAGAATAAAAAGATTAATAGAAGATAAAAATATCTTGGTAATTTTCCCTGAAGGGACAAGAAATGAAAATCCCGAGAAAGGACTTCTTCCTCTTAAGGCAGGTGCATCTGTTCTTGCCATGCAATATGGTCTTACTATTGTTCCTATGGGGATCATAGGTACGGATAAGGTTTGGAAAAGAGGTAAAATTTTGCCAAATTTGAACTACAAAGTTTTAGTTAAAATTGGTAAACCCATTAAAGTTGATAAGATATTAAAACCAACAAAGGATGATATAATTAAGTTAAATAATAAGATTAAAGAAGCTATTTCAAACTTAATATCATGATTGTTTATGTAATTAAACCGTTTGGATTTTGCTCTGGTGTTAGGCGATCTATAAATTTAGCTTTAGATATAAAGAAGAATAGAGATGAGGTTTATACCTTAGGTGCATTAGTGCATAATCCAAAAGTAATTGAGGAACTTGAAAGGGAAAATATTAAACTTTGGAGTTCTCAGGAGAAGCCAAAAAATAAAACATTACTTATTAGAGCTCATGGCCTTCCTTGGTATGAGGTTGAGGAGTATAAGAGTTTAGGAAATGAAATATTTGACGCAACTTGTCCATTAGTTAAAAAGGTCCAAAAGATAGTGGAATTTTTGGTTAATAATAAATATAGTGTAATTATTATTGGGGAAAAAAAGCACCCAGAAGTGAAAGGTATATTAAGTTATGCTAAAGGAAATGGCTTTGTGGTACAAAATAAAGATGATCTTGATATTGTTAAAAATTTAAGAAGGGTTGGAATTGTTTCACAGACTACTCAAAATTGGGAAGAAGTGAAAGAATTGATATATTATATTTTAGATTTTCCAAAGGAAATAAGAATTTTTAATACTATATGTCCTGAGGTGGAAGAAAGACAGAAAAAGGCGGAGGAAATTTCCAAAGAAGTGCATGTCATGCTGGTTTTAGGTGGAAAAAATAGTGCAAATACGAAACGTCTTTTTCAAATTTCTTCTAAAAATACCACTACTTATCATATAGAAAATGTAGAAGAATTGAGAAAGGATTGGTTTGATAATAACAAAGTTGTTGGTATAATAAGTGGTACTTCGACTCCTGATGATATTATAAAAGAGGTAATAGAAAGGTTGAGAGAATGGTATCCTTTAGAGATTTCTTATCGTTAAATAAGGATATACCCCTTGTAAGCATATTGGGAAGACCAAATGTTGGAAAATCCACACTATTTAATAGACTCTCTGGGGAGAAGAAGGCTATAACTGCAGATATCCCAGGAGTTACCCGAGATCCATTGGTACATTTATGTGAATATGAAGGAAAAACATTCTATCTCGTAGATTCCGCAGGATGGGGCATATCTGATTCCCTACAAGATATAATTCATGAGAGAATAATGAATGTAATAGAATCAAGTGATCTACTTTTATTTATTGTGGATGGTAAGGAAGGATTAACCAGCTTAGATTATGAATTTGTTGATATTTTAAGAAAAACAAATAAAAAAGTTATCTTAGTTGTTAATAAAATGGAAGGCAAAATAGATAGGGAGGATAAAATTGCTGAATTTACATCTCTTGGTTTTGACACCATCATACCAATATCTGCATTACACAAAGAAAATATAGATGAGCTTTTAGCGAAGATCTTAGAGTATATTCCTAATACTTACACTTACAAAGAAGAGGAAAAAATTATTAAATTTGCCTTTGTGGGAAGACCAAATAGTGGAAAATCGTCTCTCCTTAATGCACTTATTGGTATGGAAAGAAGCATAGTAAGTGAGATACCAGGCACTACTCGTGATGCTGTTGATATTTTATGGAATTATAATAGCAAAAATTATCTTATTGTTGATACTCCTGGATTAAGAAGACCTGCAAGAGTTGAGGAGGGGCTTGAAGAACTTTCTGTCAGAAAGACTTTACAAACAATAAAAAAAATAGATATCGCTCTTATGGTTATTGATCTTTCAATTGGTATTAGAGAACAAGAAAAAAGAATATTGCATTATATAGAGGAACAAGGAAAATCTTGCCTAATAATTTTTAATAAAACAGACCTTATTCCATCTCTTCAAGAAAGGAGGGAATTAGAAAAGTTATTAAAAACTCAATTAACTCCTTTTGATTATTTCCCATATATATTTACCTCCGCTATAAGAAACTATAATGTGAAAAAGATTATCCCGTGGGTTGATAAACTATATGAGGTTAGGAATATGAGAGTACAAACCTCTACCTTGAACCAATTTTTAAGAGAGATTTTAGATAAAGTAAACTTTAGTAGAAAAGGAAAACTATTAAAAATCTACTATATTACGCAGGTAGATGTATCTCCACCAAAGTTTGTAATCTTTGTAAATGATCCAGAACTTGTAAAAGAAAATGTAATAAATTTTTTAGAGAATAAAATTAGAGGGAAGTTTTCTTTTGTAGGAACCCCATTAAAATTTGAAGTGAGAGGGAGAGAATGATAAAGGGAATTTTAATGATTATCGCTGGTTACCTTTTGGGTTCAATTCCAAGCGCTCTAATTGTTGGTAAGTTGTGGAAGAATATTGACATAAGAAATTATGGAAGTGGAAATCTTGGGGCAACAAATGTATTGAGAGTTTTAGGTCCTATTCCAGCATTAATAACCGCTATAATGGATGTAGGTAAAGGTATTTTAACTGTTTCTTTAGCCCAATACTTTCTGCAAAATAATAATGTATTTATTATTCTTGCTTGTATTTCCGCAATTGTTGGACACTCTTGCCCTATTTTTGCAAATTTTAGAGGGGGAAGGAGTGTAGGTGTAAGTGGAGGTATTCTATTTTGGTTATTTCCAAAAACAACTCTCTTATGTTTAGTTATAGCCTTTACCATTGTTTATTTAACAAAATATAAATCTGTGGGTTCTATTATCTCAGCAATAATATATCCTTTTCTTCTTTCCATTTTTGAAAAGCCATCTATTGAGTACTTTATAGTAGTCTTATTTGCATCAATTTTTGTTATATTTCGTCACATACCTAATATAAAGAGGTTGATTCAAGGGAAAGAACATAAAGTAGAATGGTTTAAAAATAAAAATTGACAAAATTAATTGTAAGCTGTTAAACTTATTTTAGAAAAATAGATAAGGAGAATATAAAATGGAGAGGGAGAAAAATTTAGAGTCTGCAATTTCCCAAATAGAGAAACAGTTTGGTAAAGGTGCTATAATGCGGTTAGGAAGCACAGAACGCTTCCAAGTAGCAGTGATTCCTACCGGAATCCTTACCTTAGACTATGCCTTAGGAGTTGGAGGAGTGCCAAGAGGAAGGATTATTGAGCTTTATGGACCAGAAGGTTCTGGAAAAACTACTGTTGCATTGCAAATTATAGCATCTGCGCAAAAGTTAGGGGGAGTTGCAGCTTTTATTGATGCAGAACATGCTTTGGATCCAAATTATGCTAAAAAATTAGGCGTAAATTTAGATAATCTTCTCATCTCCCAACCAGATACTGGTGAGCAAGCCTTAGAGATAGCAGAAATTCTTGTGAGAAGTGGAGCTGTGGATGTAATAGTTATAGACTCTGTTGCTGCATTAGTTCCAAGAGCAGAATTAGAAGGTGAAATGGGAGATGCCTATATAGGTTTACAAGCTCGTTTAATGTCTCAAGCTTTAAGGAAGCTAACAGGAGTAATTAGTAAATCTCAAACAGTTGCTATCTTTATTAATCAATTGAGGGAAAAGGTAGGAGTATTTTTTGGGAATCCTGAGACAACTCCTGGTGGTAGAGCTTTAAAATTTTACGCTTCTGTAAGAATTGAGGTAAAGAAATCTGAGACAATGAAAGAAGGATCAGAGGTAACAGGTACAAAGGTTAAAATAAAAGTAGTGAAAAATAAAGTCGCACCTCCCTTTAAAGAAGGAGAGTTTGAGCTTATTTATGGAGAGGGAATTTCAAGGGAAGGCTGTATTTTAGATACAGGTGTTGAGACAAATATTATTGAAAAAAGCGGAACCTGGTTTATTTATAAAGATATACGCCTTGGACAGGGGAGAGAAAATGCTAAAAATTACCTAAAAGAGCATCCTGAGATTGCAGATGAGATAGAAAGAGAAATAAGAAAAATATGGGGATTTGAAGATAATATCTCTATTGAGAAAAAGGAAGAGACTCCTCCCACTTTAGAAAAGTCTACAAAAAGAACTTCAAAATCTTGACAATTTTCAAATAGATTTTATAATCAATTATGAATTGCCGAGGTGGTGGAATTTGGCAGACACGTAGCATTGAGGGTGCTATGGGTGAAAACCCGTCCGGGTTCAAATCCCGGCCTCGGCACCAGAAAATAATATGGTTGAGGAAAAACCCTCAACCTTTATTTTATTTATAAGGGAGGACTGTAAATTGGCAAAGGACGATGTTTTATTGGAAGTTAAAAATCTTTCTACTTACTTTTTTACCGATGAAGGTATTGTTAAGGCAGTTGATGATGTAAGCTTTAAATTATCTCCAGGAGAGTCCTTAGGAATTTTGGGAGAGTCTGGATGTGGTAAGAGTGTTACAGCCCTTTCTATTATGAGATTAATACAGACTCCACCAGGGAAAATTGTAGGTGGAGAGATCCTTTTTCAGGGAGAAGATTTATTGAAAAGGTCAGAGGAAGAGATGAGGCAGATTCGTGGCAATAAAATATCAATGATATTCCAAGACCCCATGACTTCTTTAAATCCGGTTTTTACAATTGGAGATCAAATCATTGAAGCTATTGTACTTCATCAAGGATTAGATAAAAGGACCGCAAAGAAAAAAGCCATTGAGATGTTGGAATTGGTAAGAATACCAGAAGCTAATAAAAGGATAAATGATTATCCACATCAATTCAGTGGAGGAATGCGCCAGAGGGTTATGATTGCTATGGCACTTTCTTGTAATCCTTCTATACTGATTGCAGACGAGCCCACAACAGCTCTTGATGTTACAATTCAAGCTCAGATTTTAGAACTTATAAAGCAATTGAAAAAGGAATTCAACATGTCAACCATTCTTATAACCCACGATATGGGAATTGCAGCTGAATCTTGTGATAATATATTAGTAATGTATGCTGGAAAAGTTGTTGAGTATGCAGATATACATACAATATTTAAGCATCCAGCCCATCCATATACGATGGGGCTTTTAGATTCTGTACCACGTCTTGATATAAGAAAGGAAAGGCTCAATGCCATAGAAGGTCAACCTCCTGACCTAATAGCATTACCAAATTATTGTTACTATGCAGAAAGATGTCCCTACAGAACAAAGGAATGCTTAGAGCAAATTCCAGATCTTGTAGAAATAGAAAAGGGTCATTATGTAAGATGTATTCATGCAAGGGAAATTAGGAGGTAAAGAATGAATAATTATACTGATAGTATTCTATTAGAAGTCAAAAACTTAAAAAAATATTTCCCTATAAAAAGAGGAATAATATTTTCAAAGCATGTTGGTGATGTTAAAGCGGTAGATGATGTATCCTTTTATATTAAAAAGGGAGAAACTGTAGGACTTGTTGGAGAGTCTGGATGTGGTAAATCTACAGTAGCAAGAGTGATAATAAGGCTTTTAGAACCAACTGATGGAAAGATAATCTTTGAGGGACAGGATATTGCCAGCATACCTCAAGAGGACCTTCGTAAATTAAGAAAAGATATGCAGATCATATTTCAGGACCCATATTCCGCTCTAAATCCAAGGATGACTGTAAGCGAAATAATAGGAGAGCCCTTAGTTGTACATAAAATTGTAAAAAACAATAAAGAAAAGGAAAAAAGAGTTCAGGAATTATTAGAATTGGTTGGTTTAGCCCCTTATCATGCAAACCGCTATCCTCATGAATTTAGTGGTGGACAAAGGCAAAGGATAGGAATTGCAAGAGCTTTAGCCTTAAATCCAAAATTTATTGTGGCGGATGAGCCAACCTCCGCCCTTGATGTATCTGTTAGAGCTCAAATTATTAATCTAATGCAAGATTTACAAAAAGAATTTGGACTTACATATCTTTTTATTTCTCATGATCTAAGTGTTATAAGGCATATATGCGATAGAATTTTAGTTATGTATTTAGGAAAATTAGTGGAGATATCAAACAACGAAGACTTATACAATAATCCTCTTCATCCATATACTCAGGCTTTGCTTTCCGCTGTTCCAATTCCGGATCCTGAAGTAGCCCAGAGAAGAAAGAGAGTGATATTAACAGGTGATGTTCCAAGCCCAGTCAATCCACCATCTGGATGTAGATTTCATCCCAGATGTCCTTATGCCATGGATATATGCTCGAAAGTTGAGCCTACACTAAAGGAGGTCCAACCAGGACACTATACCGCCTGTCATTTATACTAATATGAATATGAAAAGTTTTCTTGAACAATTGAGAAAAACTGCTCATCTTGCGAGATTGGCTCTAACTCCTGAAGAGGAAGAGATTTATTCTAAACAATTGGAGGAAATATTGAATTATTTTCAAAAGCTACAAGAGTTAGATACTTCTCAAGTAGAGCCGATGGCTCACGTTTTACCACTTAATAATATTTGGAGAGATGATGAAGTAAAAGAAAGTATGGATAGAGAATTAATCCTTTTAAATGCTCCAGAGGTTGAGAATGAATGCTTTAAGGTGCCTAAAATTGTAAAAAATGAAGAGTAAAGTGGAAAAAGTATGAGTAAAGAAATTAAGTTTAAGAGTATAAGGGAATTACAAGATTTATATAAAAAGAAAGAGATAAGCATTAGGGAAGTAGTTGAGTATTACCTAAAAACTATAGAAAGTTGGGAACCGTACGTTCATGCTTTTCTTACTGTGAATTCTGATTATATAGAGAAGGAAGTAAATAGATTAGAAAATACTGAATTTAATGATGAACATTTACTTTACGGTATCCCTGTTGCGATAAAAGATAATATATTAACAAAAGATCTTAGGACTACGTGTGCATCAAAAATACTTTCTAATTTTATACCACCTTTTGATGCAGAAGTTGTAAGAAGATTAAAGGAAAAAGGTGCAATAATAATAGGAAAAACAAATCTCGATGAATTTGCTATGGGTTCATCCACAGAAAATTCCGCTTTTGGTCCCACAAAAAACCCATGGGATCTTACGAGGGTACCTGGAGGGTCTTCTGGAGGGTCCGCTGTAGTAGTTGCAACAGGAGAAGCATTATTATCCTTGGGATCTGACACTGGAGGGTCTATTAGACAGCCAGCAAGCTTTAATGGAGTATTAGGGCTAAAACCAACTTATGGTTTAGTTTCAAGATATGGACTCGTTGCCTTTGCTTCCTCTTTGGATCAGATTGGTCCTTTTGCAAGAAAGGTTGAAGATTTAGCTTTAATTCTTCAGGTAATTGCAGGACATGATCCAAAGGATTCAACATCTTCTCCGTATCCTTTACCTAATTATTTGAACTCCCTTGGAAAAAGTGTAAAAGGCTGGAAGATTGGTGTTCCAAAGGAAATGTGGGAAAAGGGAGTAGAAAGCGATGTATTGAATGTTTTAGAGGAAGCTCTAAGGGTACTAAAGGATATGGGGACAGAATTAATAGAAATTTCTCTTCCAACTGTTGAGTATGCATTGCCGACATATTATCTAATTGCAACCTCTGAGGCAAGCTCAAATCTTGCAAGATATGATGGTATACATTATGGATATAGGAGTAAAGATCAAAAAGATTTAATATCTCTTTATAAAGTTTCAAGGGGAGAGGGATTTGGAAGTGAAGTAAAGAGAAGAATTATTCTTGGGACTTATGCCTTATCTGCAGGTTATTACGATGCCTATTATCTCAAAGCAACAAAAGTAAGAACTCTTATTCGTCAGGAGTTTGAATCCGCCTTTAAAAAGGTTGATATCATAATTTCTCCCACAAGCCCAACATTACCCTTCAAATTAGGAGAGAGATTGACAGATCCATTGCAGATGTATCTTTCGGATATAATGACTATTCCTGTAAATCTTGCAGGAATTCCAGCAATCTCTGTGCCTGCAGGATTTAAAGATAATTTGCCAGTAGGACTTCAATTTATGGGTCCTTTCTTTTCTGAAGATAAACTTTTACAAATATCCTATGCTTTTCAAAGATTAATGGATTTTTCCGAAAAATATCCTAATATTTTGGAGATGAGATAATGTATCTTCCGGTTATTGGATTAGAAGTCCATGCTCAACTTTTAACTAAATCAAAGATGTTTTGTTCTTGTAGTACCGATCATGAGAATGCTCCTCCAAATACATTAGTCTGTCCTGTTTGTATGGGAATGCCAGGAGTTCTTCCCGTAGTCAATAAAAAGGCAGTAGAGCTTGTTTTAAAGACTGCCCTTGCTCTAAATTGTGAGATTGCACCCTTTTCAAAATTTGATAGAAAAAACTATTTTTATCCAGATCTACCAAAGGGATATCAAATCTCCCAGTATGACCTTCCCTTAGCAAGGCGAGGATATGTGGAATTTGAAATGGATGGGGAGATTAAGAGAGTAAGGTTAAAGAGGATTCATTTAGAAGAAGATACTGGAAAGCTTCTTCATGTAGGTGAAGGAGATAGATTAGCAGAGGCGGAGTATAGTCTTGTTGATTTAAATCGTTGTGGAATCCCATTAATGGAGATAGTAACAGAGCCAGATATTCATTCTGCAAAAGAAGCAAGATTATTTCTACAAGAACTTAGAAATATTCTGAGATACTTAGAGGTAAGTAGTGGAGATATGGAAAAGGGTTCATTAAGATGTGATGCAAATATATCCATTATGGTTGAAAAAGGAGTTTTAGGTACAAGGACTGAAATTAAAAATGTCAATTCCTTTTATTCTTTGGAAAAGGCTTTAGAATATGAGATAGAAAGACAGATAAATTTGTTAAAAGAGGGGAAAGAAGTTGTTCAAGAAACAAGGCACTGGGATGAAAAAAGACAGATAACTGTTACATTAAGGGGAAAGGAAGAGGCAGAAGATTACAGATATTTTCCAGAGCCCGATATTCCTCCTTTGATAATCTCTAATGAGATTTTGGAGAATATAAAAAGGAGTATTACGCCCCTTCCTTTGGAAAGAAAGTTATACCTTCAAAGAACTCTCTCTTTAACCCCACAGGAGGCAGAGATTATAACATCAGAGAAGGAGCTTTGTGACTTTTTTGATAAATGTCTTAAATTATACAGTAATGCAAAAAATTTAAGTAATTGGATAACTGTTGAGCTTATGAGTTATTTAAATGATCAAAAATTAAACTTTAAAGACTTACAGATTGAGCCAGAGGAATTTATAAAGATTATTTTAATGGTAGACAAGAATGAGATAACAAGGGCGGTTGGAAAAGAAATCTTGAGAAAATATTTAGAAACTAAAGAAAGCCCAGATAAAATTGTAGAAAGGGAAGGCTTGAAGACTTTAAGTGATATAGACATGATTAAAGATGTAGTTAAAAAGGTGATTGAGAATAATGAAAAAGCTGTATCAGATTATAGAAAAGGAAAAAAGAATGTGATAAACTTTTTAGTAGGTCAAGTAATGAAAGAGACAAAGGGAAGGGCGAGTTTAGATCTTGTTAAAAACCTCTTAGAAGAAGAATTGAATAAATAGTATGAAAGATAAAAAACCTCTTGGTGAATATCTTTTGGAGCTTGGATTGATAACCAAGGAGCAATTGGAAAAAGCTCTTGAGGAGCAGAAAAAAACAGGAGCAAGACTTGGTCAAATTCTTATTGAGAGAGGATATGTAAAACCTGAAGATATTGGAAAAGTCTTAGAATTACAGAGTGAAATTCCATATATTCCCCTTTCTTCCCTCTCCATTGATGAAAAACTCATCTCATCATATCCAGAGAATCTTTTGAGAAGGTATAAATTTTTGCCTATAAAGAGAGAGGGGGGATTAATTCATGTTGCTATTGTTCCCCCTCTTGACCCTAATGCCCTTAATGAGATAAGAAGAATTGTTAGGTCCCCAATAAAACTCTTTTTAATTACAGAGAGAGAATTTAATCAAATCCTCTCTCAAGTTTTTTCCTTGGATAAAACAACAAAAGAGGTAATCCAAAACTTACAAGCAAGAAGACCTGTAGAAACCATTGTTGAGGCTCCTCCTGTTGTAGAGATAGAGGAGGCACCTGTAGTAAGACTGGTTTCCTCAATTATTAACGAAGCTATAATAAGGAATGCAAGTGATATTCATTTGGACCCACAAGAAAAGGATATGAAGGTAAGATACAGAATAGATGGTATACTCTTTGATATAATGAGCATCCCAAAGGAACTTCAGGATGCGGTAGTAAGTAGAATAAAGGTTATGGCAGGAATGGACATTGCAGAAAAAAGAAGACCTCAAGATGGAAGAGCCACATATAGATATGAGAATAAGATATTTGATCTAAGGGTAGCAAGTGTTGGAGCATCCCATGGTGAGATGGTAGTAATAAGACTTTTAGATAAAACTAAGGTTTTAATAGAATTGGATAGATTGGGAATGTCTCCTCAAGATCTTGCTATCTTTGAAAGTCTTATAATTAAGCCATTTGGACTTATTTTAGTAACAGGACCTACAGGTTCTGGAAAAACCACAACCTTATACGCCGCATTGAATGTATTAAATAAACCTTCAGTTAATATAATTACTTTAGAGGATCCCGTAGAATATGAAATTCCAGGAATAAACCAAATACAGGTTCAGCCAAGAATAAACATAGATTTTGCTACAGGACTTAGAAGTATTTTAAGATTGGACCCAAACATTATTATGGTGGGTGAGATAAGAGATGCAGAAACTTTGAATACATCTATTGAGGCAGCTCTTACTGGTCATTTGGTACTTTCCACCTTCCATGCCAATGATGCAGTCTCCGCCATTGCTCGTCTTATGCAAATGGGAGTTGAGCCTTTCTTGATTGCATCATCCCTTCTTGGAGTGGTTGCCCAAAGATTGGTAAGAACTATTTGTCTATCCTGTAAGGAAGAGTATATAGCGGAAAGGGAAGAGATTGAAGAGCTAAGATTAACAAAAATTTTAGACACTCCATTAAAACTTTATAGAGGAAAGGGATGTGTTCTTTGTAATTATACCGGGTTTTCAGGAAGAACTGGAGTATTTGAAATTTTAAGAATTACAAGAGGGATAAGGGAATTAATAGTTAAAAGAGCATCCTTAGATGAATTGAAGGAGAGAGCGGAAGAGGAGGGAATGCGCACTCTATTTTATAATGCAAGAGAAAAAGTACTTTCTGGTATAACTACCTTTGAGGAGGCAAAGAGGGTGATCTATTGGGAAGGTGATTAGCTTTGCCTCGCTTTGAATATACAGCGAAGGACCCTCAAGGAAGAATACTAAAAGGTATTATTGAGGCAGAATCGGAGAGAGATGCAAGAAGACTTATTAGAAGACAGAGATTATATGTAATATCATTAAAAAAAGAATCTTCATTTTGGAAAACATTAACTGTTAGCAAAAAGGTTACTCTACCAGAGCTTGTAATTTTTACCTCTCAATTTGCAACCCTTTTAAGATCAGGAATATTATTAACTGATGCTTTAATAACTTTAGCCCAACAAACAGATAACGAATATTTCAAGGAAGTATTAAGACAAGTTAGGTTAAGTATAGATGGTGGAGAAAGTCTCTCTGAGGCTTTAAGTAGATTTCCAAATGTATTTCCAAACATCTTTATAAGTCTTGTGAGGACTGGAGAGGTAACAGGAAGCTTAGACATAATGCTTGATAGACTTGCAAGGTATTTTGACTCACAGCATGAATTAAGAGAGAAAATAAAATCCGCATTAACCTATCCTACCATAGTAATTATTGCTGCAATTGGTGTTGTAATCTTTCTTTTAACCTTTGTAGTTCCAACCTTCCAAAGAATTTATGGAAGGATGAATGTCCCTCTTCCACTTCCCACAAGAATGCTTTTAGGAATAAGTGCCTTTGTAAAAAACAATATCCTATTTTTATTCATTATTTTTATAGGACTTTTTATTCTTACAAGAATTTTACTTTCAAATCCAAAAGTGAAAAGATGGTGGGATGAGAAAAAGCTAAACATACCCAGAATTGGTAAAATGTGGAGACAGTTAATTTTAACAAGATTTGCATCTACTTTTGCCATTCTCCTTTCCAGTGGAATTCTTGTTACCCACTCCTTGGAAATTCTTCAGGATGTTGTAGGAAACCTATACTTTGCAGATGGACTTAAAAGAATTTATAGAGCTATAATGGAAGGAAGGAGTCTTTCTGAAGCAATGGCAGAGGAGGAGATGTTTACCCCTATGCTTGTAAGAATGGTTGGAGTAGGGGAGAGAAGTGGAAGAGTGGATGAAATGCTTGAGGAATACTCAAAATTTTCTCAAAGAGAGCTTGACAATCAAACAAAAAGATTGACTTCTCTCATTGAGCCTCTCATCACTCTGGTTCTTGGTGGAATTGTATTCTTTATAGCTCTTTCTATGTACCTACCCATGTTTAATATGGTAAGACTCTTTAGACGATAGGTGAGAGATGGATGAAAAGTAGATGGAAAGACTGGTATGAGCAAGGTATTAGAGATTTAGAAAAAGCAAAGTTGGATATGGAGAATGGTTTTTATGAGTGGGCATGTTTTTCTGCCCAGCAATCAGCGGAAAAAATTATTAAAGCTTTAGGTCTAAAAATTGGATATGAATTATGGGGACATTCATTAACAGAAATGTTGGAACTTTTAAAAGATCATATAGAGATACCAGAAAAAATAAAAGAATCTGCCCAATTTTTAGATATCTTCTATATCTCAACGAGATATCCAAACGGTTTTGTATCTGGAAAACCTGCAGATTATTTTAATAGATCAAAAGCTCAGGAGGCAATAAGTGAGGCGAGTAATATCATCAGGTTCTGTGAAAGCCATTTATTTAGATAAAGAAGAGCTTTTTAAAAAGTTGGAAGAATCATGCAAAACTGCAATGGAGCTTTTTCCCAATATTGATGAGATAATTCTCTTTGGCTCTCTTGCAAGAGGAGACTTTCATGGGCTTTCTGATGTGGACTTATTAATAGTTGAAAAGGAAAAGAAGGAGGAAGATTTTATTCTGAGGATTAAGCCCTATTTCAAATTCTTCTCAGAACAATTAAAAATTGCAGTGGACATAATTGTAATTACAAAAGAAGAAAAGATTTTATTTAGTAATATTTTAAAAGAAGGAAAAGTTCTTTGTAAAAGAAATAGTTTGTGATATAATTTGAAAAGTAAAATAATTCTAAAAGAAAGGAGGTGAATTAAGTGAAGGGAAGCAAAGGATTCTCCCTATTAGAACTTTTAGTAGTGATCGCTATTTTAGGAATAATAGCAGCAATTGCACTACCAAGATATTTTGAAGCAGTTGATGATGCAAAGAAGAACGCCCATAGAGCAAATATAGCTATTATTCAAACTAGTTTAGAGTATTATAGAAATAAAACCGGTTCGTATCCTGCAGATGCTGCTGCATTTAATGCTTTTTTGCAAGATACTACATATTTTGCAGAGCGTCCTCGTTGTCCATATAATGATAAATATTATACTGTAGATAATAATATAACTCCCGATGAAAATAATCCACATATATTAAACTATACAAAAACAGGAAACTCTTATAGTTTAGATTATTACAAACCATAAAACTTTTAAAAATTCTTGCCCCGAAGGAAATCCTTCGGGGCTTTTTCTTTTAAAAATTTTTAGATAAAAAATTGAGAGAGAAATTAAAAATTTTAAAAGATAGTCTCCAAAAGATTGATAGAGTAATCATCTATATTATTCTAATATCTATCCTTACTCTTCTTTTATACATGCTTATTCATATTTTCATCCTTCTAAGAGCTCAAGCCTTTATTATTTCTCATGATATTATTATAAATGCAAGATACGCCTTGGAGCTTTCTATTTTAAAGCAGGAAAAGATAGTTTATAGCTTTGAATATTCACCAAAATATAAATCCGCTCTTTATTATTGGATTTATGGAGAAAATTCCAAAAAATCATATCTTCTTCCCCAGCTTGTTCCCTCTGGCATAAAAATAACAAGCCCTACAAATACTTACACTTTTTATTTTGAAAATGGAAATTTATATCCTGAGGGAGAAATTACAGTCTCCACATATCTTGGAAAAAGAATCATAAAATTTAATAGGAATGGAAAGGTTGGGTTTGAGTAAAATTTCAATTTTTTTGATTTAAATTTTAAAATTTGTTAAAATATAGCTATGAGAAATGGGTTTACTTTATTGGAAGTGATAATTGCGGTTGGAATTTTGGTAGTAGTATTCTTTATTGCCTATACTTCCTTTAGAAGTAGTTCTGATGATTTACTTCTCATTAGAAATTTTACAAATAAACTTAAAGAAGATTTAAGATATGTAAGGCAAAGATCTATTTTACTTCATGCAACTTCTACTTTAACTTTTATTCCCCATGTTTTTCTTCCAAATGTCTATACATCTTATACTTTTATGGATGATTTAGGAAGAACACTTTCAGGGACTTTTACAGAGGGAAGAATTTTTACATCTGATAATACAATAGAGTTTAATGATGGAGATCTTACAGATTCTGTTACCATAACTATTACTCTAAATACTTATACTTCTTGGATTAATGTAAACAAAAAAGGATTTATTGAGGTAAATGTCCCATGAAAAGGGGATTTACCCTTATAGAAGTTCTTGTCTCTATTTTATTATTAAGTTTAATTCTTACTTATTTTTGGATGGGAATTTCAAATATATTAATAGAAGATTCATTAATAACCGCAGAAAGTCAAGCATTAATTTTGGCAGAAAAAAAGCTTGAAGAGTATAGGAAGGCAATAATAAATAATTGGACAGCAAGCTTTACATTATCTGGAAATTTTTCTTCTGAGGGCTGGACAAATTATTTATATTCAATAACATATACGACGTTAACTTATACGATTTTACCTGATCCAACGTTAACTGATAAGCTAAAACAGGTGACAGTTAAAGTAGGGGAAGATACAAATAATAATGGTATTTTAGATTCCGGTGAGGAGAGAAGTATACTTGTTTCAATAATATCAAGGAGAAGATAAAAATGAAGAGGGGATTTACATTTATTGAGATCCTCACTGCTGTCTCTATATTAGCTTTATTGGCTTTGCTCCTTGTAAATATTCTTCCAAGGGTTTTTGATATATATAATGCAAAGTTTGAAGAGGAAGAAAGGCTTTCAAATGTTCAGATCATTTTTGATAGATTAACAAGGGAGATAAGACAGGGCTCTCAAGTATTAGATATAAGTCCATCTACTCAAACCCTTGGGTATTTAACCTTGAATCTTTCATCAGGAGATTCTGTTTCATATTCCTATACTTTATACAATGGAAAGTATTATTTCACTGTAGATAATGAAATTCAGGCAGGACCTATTAAAGAGCTAAGATTTGTAGGTCTTGATGCCCAAGGAACCTATACAACCTTGGCATCCGCCATAAGAACCTTATCTATTACTGTAGTAATGGATAATGAAAAGAAATATTCTACATACATAAGTATGAGATCAGAAATTGTTCCCGTCACTTATTCTATATTTATTACAGAAATTATGTATGATCTTCCCCCAAAGGATAAAAATAGTAATAATCCAAAGGAGGCTTATATGGAATTTATTAAAATTTATAATGGAACAACATATACAATAAATCTACAAAATTGGAAGGTTAATGGGAATATAATAAGTAGTGTAAGGTCAGGAAGTTTTAATCTTCCTCCTGGTTGGTGCGCCTTAATAGGTGCTAATGGTTCAAATCTTCCATCTCATTATAATATTCCAAATAATACAATTGTTCTTGAGACGAATAGTGATGGTTTAGGTAGTAATGGGGCGATTCTAAATAATAAAGGTGATACTGTTGAGGTTAAAAATACAATTAATAGAGTTGTAGATATAGTTCAATATACTTCCACATGGGGAGGATTTCATTCTGGAAATGATTATTTCTCACTTTTAAGGAAATCAATTGAAGGAGCATCTCAGGATCCATCAAATTGGGGTAGTTGTACATATACAAATTATAGAGTATCTCAAATTACAGTCTATTGTCTACCTCCTTCGCCATGAAATCAGGTCAAATTATTATTGCAGTTTTATTAATATTTGTTATACTCAGCTTAGTTATGGCTGGGGTTCTTAGTATTTGGGAGCAAAATATAAGAAAGGTGGGAGCCCAAATAGGAGAAAAACAGGCTCTATATATTGCAGAGGGAGGAGCAGAGATTGGTATTTGTAGTGCTATTTGGACTGATAATCCTACTTCCTTCACTATATCAGCAAATGTTACTGAAACAGGTTCTTTAGGAAGATATACTGTCTCCTTTTTTTGGTATTCTCCAACTTTTGAAATTGTATCTACTGGTACAGTAGGTGTTTGGTCAAGAACATTAAGAATAGAAGGTCAAAGAAGTGGAACATATACCCCTTATATTATTAATATAACTTTATGGAGTGAGGAGTAAAGATGCTTAGCTTTCATTTTGCAAATGGAAGAATAAAAGTTTTAGAAGGTTCTTTTCAAAAGAAAAATTTCAAGATTGAAAAATCTTTTGCAATAGATCTTTTCTCTGTAGATTTTGGAAGTAGGGGAGAGGGCGAAAAGATCTCTAATATTATAAAAGAGGAGTTGGAGAAAAATAATGTAAAAGAGAAGGATTTATATTTAACCTTAGAGACGAAAGATTTCATGTTGAGAGTTATGGAATTTCCAACCATGCCTATTAAGGAATTAAGAGAAAATATTATAGATGAGCTTGAGGAATTCTACTCCTTTAGAGAAAAAGATATGGATCTTTCTTTTTCTCTCCTTCCTTCTGAAAAAGATAAAATAAAGGCATTGGTTGTAACTTATCCAAAATCCATTGTAAAATTTTGGAAAGAACTTTCTGAAAGGTTATCGTTAAACTTAAAGTATATGGAAATTTCATCTCTTTCCTTTATAAGAGGACTTACCTTAGAAAATTATGACTTCTCAAAGAATATTGCAATCATATTTTTAGGAAATGATGTTACAGATATTTATCTTTTCCAAAAAGGGAATTTGTATAATTTATACAATTTAAGTATTGGTACTTCAGATCTTCTTTTAGAAAGCTCTCCAATAAATTCAACTCTTCTTTCATGGATAGATGAAATAAAAACTTATATTTCTACTTCTTTTTTGCTGGATGAGATAATAGTTATTGGGGAAGAGGAAAAATTTATCCCTTTAAGTTCCTACCTTTCCGAAAACTTCTCTAATATTCCTTTAACTGTAAATCAGAATTTGTGGCTGGGAAATATGGGAGTGCTTTTGGCAAATCAAAAAATCCCATCAATTCCTACTATTAATATTATTGGAAGGGAGAAAGTAGGTTTAAAAATTGAAAGGGAAGTTTTATTAAGGTCTGTTTTGGCTGGAGCTTTGGCTTTGATAATTGTTCTTTCTGGAAATATGTATTTAAATCTCAGAATAAGAGATATTAAAAAGGAGAGAATATATTTAGAGCAGAATCTAAATGAGAGAAGAGCGGAGATAGGATGGTTAAGAAAAACTGTAGAAGAGAGAATTTCTTTAAATAAAGGATTGGAAAATTGGATTAAGGAATTAGATGAAAATAGACTTATCTCACCATCATATTTTCTTAGAGATTTAAGTAGAATAACTCCAGTTAAGGTTTGGCTCTCAAACTTAGAGTTTAACAATGATAATAAAATACTTTTTGAGGGTTATAGTTTGGATAGTGAAGGGGTTGCGGATTTCATGATTGCATTAACCTACTCTAAAATTTTTAAGGATGTTAATTTGCAAAATTCAAGCCTCGTTAATATTGGAAATAAGTCTATTCAAAACTTTAGAATTGTGGGAGTGATTAAATGAGAGAAAGAATAGATGTCTTGATTTTTTTTATAGTCCTCATATTAGGCGTAGTACTTTTTCTATATCCATCGTATTCGTCTCTTAAGAAGGAGGAAAGCTTGGTAAAAGAAATGAGATTAGAGTTAACAAATAGTATTGAGGAGCTTAGCAAACTAAAAGATATTCTAAACATGCTCTCAAAGGAAAGAGAAAATCTCATGTTGGAAGGTAGAAGAAGGATTTTTGATAAAAAAAGCTTTTCAATATTTCTTAAGGAGCTTTCTATTCTCCTTAAAAAGCATAATATAGTGTCCTTCTCAATTACACCTGAAGAGGGAGTAGAGGTTCAAGATCTTCCTCCATCTTTTCCCTTCAAGGTTAAAAAGATACCTGTAAATTTCCAGTTTATTGGAAAATATCAAGATTTTATGACATTCTTTCAGGATTTAGAACTACAAAATTATCCTATAAGATTTACAAATTATAGAATGAGTCTTGTGGATGATAATGGAACTCTTAACTTCCAAGGAAAAATTGAAATTTATCTTTTAGAGGGGGAATAAAAATGAGACAAAAGGTTTGGGGTGGACTAATATTAATAGCTTCTTCCTTATCAATAGCCTTAAATACTTATACCTTGTTGAAACAGGATGAAATTATATACAAAATTGAACCTATTCCAGCAAAACCTGTATCTTACATCCAAGATAAAACCGATAAAGAAAAAGATAGTACATTATCAAGCTTTGTAGAAAGTGAATTTGTGGATATAAAAAGTTTAAAATTAGGAAGAGCAAATCCTTTCTTGCCATTAGTTAAAGAGGAGATTTCAAGAGAAGAACCTAAACCAACCTTAAAGCAGGAGGGAGTAATCTATATAGAAAAAAGGGAGGAGTCAAAAGAACTACCTTATTATCTAAGGGGGATATTAAAAAGTGAGAAAACTTTGCTTGCTATATTAGAGTCAAAAAATGAGGACAAAAGCATTGTTTGTGGAGAAGGGGATAGAGTAGGGGATTATAAAATAGAAAAGATTGACGAAACTAAAGGTATGATCATTTTTAGAGATAAAAAAGGAAAAATATTTAATATTAAAATGTAATTGGGGAAAATCTTAAAGTAGTGCTCTTTTCTCTTATAAATTGTCCCCACCTTTTTTGAAGTTTTATACTAACTTCTAATTGCTGAACCTTCTTTCCAGGAGTATATGTTGCACTTGTTAATTCAAAAAAGCTATAAGTGCCTGATTGAGAATCTAAATAAAGGTATTTGTATTTAAAGCCATTACTGGCTATGTAATCCGCAAGTACCTTTGGAGATTCTGAGGATGTAAAGGTGAAGTTTTTAACAAAATTTGTTATGTTTCCTTGGTTATAGTTGGGGGTCCAGGAAATTACTTTTGAATAATATAAAAGTATTTTTGCATTTGGATTTGCAGGATCATAAAGAGAGCCTGTTCTTGATCTCACTACAAAAATATCAAATCTATAATTATTATTAGTTATTGGAGAAACTAAAACAATTCCTTGGGTACTTGTATCAAAAGAATAATTTCCTACACTGTATTTGCTTCCTGATGTATCATTAATAGAGATTGTCATTCCAGGAGTATATATTACTATTGCCCTTTGAATAGAGGATCTTAAATTTGTAATAACGTTTGATAGACTCCTTTCAAGCTCAATATCAGTCTTTTGAATAAAGGTATCTCTCTGTATGCTTATCCATACTTGGGATAATATAAGAAGTAAGATAGAAAATACTGTTATGGATATCAATAATTCAACTAAAGTGATTCCCTTTATCCTTTTTACCATGGTCTTTCAATAACCTCCGAAAGTTCTGCTAATGGATTTTCAAATCTTTTTATATATCCAGAGCCTGGTGGTTCTTTATGAAAATTTGTATCAACATAATCACCTTGAGAGTTTGCATAATATATCCTAATTTTAATTTTTTTTGCCACTACTTCTGAACTTGGATTTTGAGTTGTTAAATCCTTAATTAAAAGAGGCAAGAGCTCATACATCTTTTTTACTCTTTCCTCATAAGTATCTAAAGTTTTTGGTGGTTCTTCTTTAGGCTCCTCAATATCATTAATATTTATATTATTAGATTCCTTATTTAAATCCTCCTCTACTTTAATGCTCTCTATTTTTTTACTTTTATTAGGAGCTTTATTCGTAAAAGCAATAACTAATATTATGATTGCAAGGATTATTAAAATTATATCTATAAGTTTTAACTTTCTCATTTTATTCCCATTTCTCCTCCCATTTTTCTACATTTAGCCATTTTGGATTATTTACTGTCCCCTCTTGGAGCATCGTTCTTCCTGTAGTTGGGAAGTAGGGAGGAGAAAAACCTGATCTCATGCGATAATCATAGTAAAAATCTCTTCCAAAACCTGTACTATTTGAAGTACCACTAAAGGTACCAAAAGCACCGTACCTGTTTGATATTATTCCACCTAATAGGTGGACCTGTCCTGCCTCAGGTCTTGTATTATAATCTTGGACTTTTACAACTCCACTTGGAGCCATTAAAACTGCAGTTATAAAGGGATGAGTATATTTAATATTATTTCCAACATTTTGAGGTGGATTAATTATAATATTTCCACTTCTTGCCAATAATCCGAGTACATTTTGAGCATTAGGATTGTATGATACAGATGAGTAATATCTACCCTGTTGAGTAAGGGTTTGTGTGAGAGAAGTATAGGTATTATAATAGCTTTGATCTGATATTTCTTGGTAAATTATATCGTTGGTAATAGTAATACTACCGTTTGCAGTGACTGTTAGTTGTTCATCCTTTTGAATCAATCCACTAATTCCAGTTATATTTCCGTTTACATAAATCATTCCATTAGGAATAGCATTAATTGTAATGGTATTTGTACCAGTATTTACATATGTTCTATTATTGGCTCTATCTATGGTGAATACATATGTTGTAGAACCTTGTGTAATTGTATAAACTGCTCTTCCTTGGGAATCTATACCAAAATTAATTGATGCATCACCTTGTACAAATATACCTCCACCATTTAAAATGGTTTGAGTGTATATTCCATTAGGTGGAGGGGTTGTTCCTGAGGGTAACCCTAAGGCACTTCTTATTGTTTGATACATTTGATTATCGTTTTGTATATTTGCATTTGGCATACCTAAAGTAGCAGCAACTTGGGTATATGTAACAGTAGGCATATTTATGTATGTTGCACCTCTTTTAAATCCTTTTGCAAATATTGGGGTGTCATAAGGGGGATTACTATCCGCACTTAGTCGTTTATTATTACCGTTATTATAGAACCATGCAGTTGTTGAATATGATGATACTTCATCTAAGAAAGTAGGTGTATAGGCAAAGGAAAGCTCACCGTTTGAATGAACTGGTCCATTAAATCTCGTATTACTCGTAAACCAAACTCTTGTACCATCCTCCATTAAGTGAATATTTGTAAAAAGTGCAAATCTTGCAAAATTTTCTATGTATACACTTCCCTCAATTTTTCCAGAGGTTGTAATAGTAAGAGAAAGAAGGGGTGGGGATGTCTTATAACCTCTTGATGTGATTGTATAAACATAGGTATATGAGACCCATGTTGTTATACCAGTTAAATTAGTAGTGTATTACGCTAAGGAAAAGGAATAAGAAATTATAGTATAAGAGGTGGTAGGGTCAACTTGTTTTGTTGCATCGTAAATAGTAGCTATATTATTAGCTAAATTATCATTACTTGATCTTTAGCCTGGTCTCTTCTAACAAAAAAATTCTCTTCTACCGAAGAAGTTAGAAATAAAAATACTAAAGAAGTCAAAAGAAAAGCAAAGGTAATTGCAGTTATAATGGATAAATCACCTTTTTCTCTTTTATGGATTTTCATATTATAAGCTCCCCCTTCCAATCTTTCCTTTAAGCTATTATACCACAATGTTAGAAAAATTATAACTATTAAGTTAATTTTAACTTAACATAATAACTTAACATAATAAACATTATCGGAAGTTGAAAAGTGGAAAAATTTATTTCAAAAAATGTTATAATTAAAATATGCAAGTTTATATTGGCACTTCTGGATGGAGTTACTTTTGGAATCCGAAGAAAAATCTTCAATGGTATGTTGATAACACACCTTTTAATGCCGTTGAGGTGAATTCAACGTTTTATCGCTTTCCTTTTGAAAGTTATATAAAATCTTGGTCAAAATTTGGAGATAGATTAAGATTTGTTATAAAAGTTCATAGATCCATCACTCATATACATAAGTTAAATGAACAAGCAAAGGGAGATTGGCAAAAATTTAAAGGTTATTTTGAACCATTAGATAATTTTATTGACTTTTATTTATTTCAAATGCCTCCAAGCTTTAGGTCAGAAAATCTTGATAGGGTTATTGACTTTGCAAAGTTCACTTCATTAGGAGAAAGATTTGCTTTTGAACCAAGGGATAAAGATTGGTTCAAAGAAGAAATATATGAAAAACTAAGAGAAAATAAAATAACCTTTGTTTCTGTAAATGCCCCTACCCTTCCAGATGATTTAATTTTAACCACCTCTTCTTTATATGTAAGATTCCATGGAAAAGAAAAGTGGTATTCGTATGTTTACTCAGAAGAAGAGCTTAAGGAATATGTCAATAAAATAAAGAAAATTTCCCCTCAAAAAGTATACATATTTTTTAATAATGATACAGGAATGCTACCAAACGGAAAACTTATGGTTGAATTATTTTCAAAATTATAATGATTAAAAAGTAAAATTTTGATACCTTTTGTAAAATTCAAATCCTTTCTCCTCTTCCACTCTTAATATAAGCTATAAATAGGAGCCTAAAAAATAGAGAGAGGAGGAATTTTTATGTCTAAAAAATCAAAAAGAGCCTCTATTCTTTTCCTTTCCCTTATTATTTCTATTTTGATATTTTTCAATGGTAACGCAGTAGCAAAAGAACAGGTAAATCTGAGGTTTATGTGGTGGGGAGGCGAAGCAAGACATAAAGCTACATTATCTGCTATTGATGCATATATGAAGAAATATCCTTATGTAAAAATAACTGCAGAATATGGAGGAGTAACTGGATATTTGCAAAAATTAATAACTCAACTTGTTGGTAAAACAGCACCTGATGTGGTTCAAATTGATGTTACTTGGCTCGGCGAATTGTTTGCCCAGGGAGACTTCTTTGTTGATTTAAAGACTGTTAAGGGATTAAACATTAAAGCTTTTGATCAAAACTTTTTAAATAATTGGTGTTATGTAGGAGATAAATTAGTAGGACTTCCAACAGGTGTTAACTGCTCAGTTTTACAGTATAACAGAGATTTCTTCAAAAAATTTGGAATAAATGAAAATACAGTTTGGACTTGGGATAATCTATTAGAAACTGCAGAAAAAGTTCATAAGATGGATAAAAACTATTATTTACTAAACTTTGATCCTACAGTCTGTTACTACATGCTAAAAGCTTATATTTTACAAAAAACCGGTGGTAATTGGATAAATGATGACTATACTTTAGGATTTGATAAGAATATTCTAACAGAAGCTTTCGAATATATGGACAAACTATTTAAAGTTGGAGGTATTCAACCTTTTGAGGAAAGTGCTCCTTTTCATGGTAAACCAGAACAAAATCCAAAGTGGATAAAAGGAGAACTTGGAATATTGTGGAATTGGGCATCAACCTATCCTGCAAATAAGGCAGTTGTTCCAAGCTTATCCTTAACTCTTCCACCAGTTCATAAGAATGCAAAAAGTACTGCTATAGTAGTAAGACCTTCCCAATTATTTGCAGTTTATAAGTATTCTAAATATGTAAATGAAGCTGTTAAGTTTATTAATTGGCTACTAAATGATAGGGAGGCTGCATTAATATTAGGAGATGTGAGAGGAATACCTGCAAGTTCTTTAGCAAGATATGCCCTTTCAAAGGAAAATAAGATTGACCCCGTTTTATCAAAGGTTACTAATGAAGCCATGAAAAGAGCTGCAAAGCCGGAAAATGCTATTTCTCAAAACCAAGAGATTGAGAAAATTTCTACTGATGTGATTCAAGAATTAGGATATAGACAGCTTACTCCTGCACAGGCAGCTGAAAAATTAATAACCCTATATGAGCAAAGACTTGCTGAAATAAAGAGACTACAATCCACAAAATAATTGAAAATTAATTAAAAGGGAGCTACATAAGTAGCTCCCCTCTTATTTAAAACTTGGAGGTGAATAAATTTGAAAAAATATAATAAAAAACAATTGATTGGTCTTTTATATGTATTACCTTGGATAATTGGTTTTTTAATATTCAAACTATATCCATTTATAATGTCATTTGTTTATTCTTTTTCTGATTTTAGTATGATACGTCCCCCAAGATTTAATGGTCTATATAATTTCATCTATATTTTTACTAAGGATGAACTGTTTATTAAATCACTTCTAAATTCTTTAAAGTATGTTGTTATAACTGTACCTTTAAAATTAGCTTTTGCTTTTTTTGTTGCACTTATTTTAAATTCGAAACTTAAAGGAATAAGCATGTATAGAACAATTTATTATTTACCATCTATTTTTGCAGGAAGCGTAGCTGTCTCTTTCATATGGAGGTTTTTATTCATGAAAGATGGAGTTATTAATAACATTCTAAAATTTTTTGGTTTAGGACCAATAAGTTGGCTTGGAGATCCAAAAATTGCATTATTTACAGTTAGTTTATTAGCAGTATGGCAATTTGGCTCCTCTATGGTACTATTTTTAGCAAGACTCAAAGAGATTCCTTCCGAATTGATTGATTCAGCATTAGTTGATGGAGCATCAAGGTTTAAAATTTTTACAAAGATAACTTTACCAATGGTATCTCCTATTCTTTTTTTTAATTTAGTGATGCAGAGTATTAATGCATTCCAAGAATTTACAGGACCTTTTATTATTACAGGAGGAGGACCTGTAAATTCAACATATCTACTAAGTATGCATATATATGACAATGCCTTTAGATACTTTAGAATGGGATATGCCTCTGCCCTATCATGGATCCAATTTATTGTTATACTTATTTTTACCGCTTTAATTTTTAAATCATCCCAGTATTGGACATACTATGAATATGAAGAGGGAGGATTTTAGAATGAAGAAAAAAATTATTTTATTTTTAAAATATTTCTTTATAACAACATTTGGCTTTTTAATGATTTATCCTTTACTATGGGTATTTTCTGCTTCTTTTAAGCCAAACAGAGAGATTTTTACATCTTTTAGCTTAATTCCTCATGAAATTGTAACTGACTCTTATATTAAAGGATGGCAAGGGACTGGTCAGTATACATTTGGTAGATTTATGTTGAACTCATTTATTCTGGTCATTCCTACTGTTTTATTTACTATAATTTCATCTACCTTTGTTGCATATGGATTCTCACGATTTAACTTTCCATTGAAAAATGTAATGTTTGGTGTTTTAATTGCTACTTTAATGTTACCTGATGTTGTAAATTTGGTTCCAAGATATATACTTTTCAATTCTTTCGGATGGTTAAATAGTTATAAACCCTTTATTATACCATCCCTTTTTGCTGTAACACCCTTCTTTGTGTTTATGATGATCCAATTCATGAGAACACTTCCAAAAGAGGTTGAAGAGGCTGCAAAAATAGATGGATGTAACTCTTTACAAATATTATTAAGGATTATTGTACCTCTTTCTAAGACTGCTATTATATCAATGGCTATATTTCAATTTATATGGACATGGAATGATTTTCTAAATCCTCTTATTTATATTAACAGTGTAGACAAATATACAGTTTCTTTAGGTCTAAGAATGTGTATTGATAGTACTACAGAGGTAAATTGGAATCAAATTATGGCAATGACTGTCATTTCTTTGATTCCATGTACATTGATCTTTTTCTCTGCTCAAAAATACTTTGTTGAAGGTATAGCAACCACAGGTATTAAGGGATAAAATAATATTGTATGTACAGTTTAATAATAGTGGAAGATGAAAATGAAATAAGAGAAGGATTATGTAAATGTTTTCCTTGGGAAAAGCTTGGATTTAAAGTTGTAGGTCTCTTTGAAAATGGAAAACAGGCACTGGATTTTTTAATGAAAAATTCTGTAGATGTGGTTCTTTGCGATATTAAAATGCCTTTTATGTCTGGAATTGATTTGGCACATGTTATATATACCTATAAATTTCCTATGAAGGTTGTTTTTATTAGTGGTTATCAGGAATTTGAATATGCGCAAAAAGGTATGAAATACGGTGTAAGATATTATATAACAAAACCAGCAAGATACAATGAGATCATAGAAATATTTACAATTATTAAAAAAGAACTTGATAATGAAAGAACCAATAAATTAGAATATTCAAATTCCTTAGAAGAAAACAAACTAACAGATTTGAATAATGTAGATAAAGTGATTGGTATCGTAAAAGAATATGTTGAGCATAATTATAAAGAAGCTACTTTAGAGTCCGCTGCCAAATTAGTTTATATGAACCCATATTACCTAAGTAGATTATTCAAACAAAAAACAGGAAGAACTTTTTCCGATTACTTAACGGAAATCAGGATGAAGAAGGCTATGGAGCTTTTGAAAATACCAATATATAGAATATATGAGATAGGAGAAATGGTAGGATATAAAAATCCAAAAAACTTTACAAGAGCTTTTAAGAAATATTTTGGAAATCGCCAAGTGGATTTTCACATTTAAATGAAAGTACAAAGAAGTAAGATATTTTTAAAAAATTTTGCCTTAATATCTATTTTGCCAGTTGTTATTATCATTGTTTTTGGGTTTTTGTCTTATGTTTTGATTGAACAATATATTAAAAACGAGATCAATAAGAATGCTTTGACTCTTCTTTCTCAAAATAAAAATAACCTGGAGCTTATACTAAACGAAGTTGATTATTTATATATGATATTTGGGATTAACAAAGATACTGCATTAAGACTAAGAAGGATCCTAAATGCTAACATATATAAGTTGGAAGATGTGTTAGAGCTTGAGAGCATAAAAAGTATATTAAACTCAATTTCCTATTCAAAACCCTATATATATTCTATTTATGTATATTTCGAGAATTCTAACCAAAACTTTATAGTTACACCTGATGGGATTACTAAAGTTGATAATTACTTTGATAAAGATTGGTTTAAGAATTTTAAAAATAATAAAAGTGAGTTAATTTGGATAGAAAGAAGAAGAATCAACCCATATAATTTCTTAGAAAATCCAATTGAGGTTTTAACATTATATAGAAAAATAAAGCCCGCATTTTCAAAAGTAGATGAAGGTGTTATTGTGGTTAACCTGTATTTGAACTATATAAAAAATCTGCTTAATTTATCTACTTTTTTTCCGGAACAAGTGATTTTTGTGTTAGATGAAAACAAAAATATTCTATGCTCAAATTTAGATGAGGATGAAAAGGATCTTTATTCAAAGTATGTGAAAGAGAATAAAAACTATTTGATAACTGAACTAAAATCTGACGCTTACAATATAAGCTATCTTTCAATAATTCCCAATAAATATCTTTATAATGTCCCTTTAAAACTATTGAAGTTAATTTCAATTTTACTATTAGTATTTCTAATTGTTGCACTTTTTACCTCATATGTAATAGCAAAGATAAATTATGGAAGTATAAAGAAGATTATTGACATTATAAATTCAGCAACTTCAAATAAGTCATTACCTGATGTATCCTTAACTCCAAATGATGAGTATGGCTATATTATGTATAATATTGTGAGAAATTTTATAGAACAGCACTATTTAAAAACGAAATTGCAAGCATTAGAATTATTAGCTTTGCAGTCTCAAATGAATCCCCATTTTTTATTTAATACTTTGGAGCTTTTATATTTGAAGACCTTAGCCCTTACCGGGGAACCCAATGAGATAACGGAAATGATTGAAAATTTAGCGACCATCCTAAAATATTCTCTAAGTAATCCTAAAACCCTTATCTCAGTTAAAGAGGAGATAGAAAACACAAAATGTTATATAAATATAGCGAAAGCAAGATACAAAGATAAGTTTTATGTTAAGTGGCAATACAAAGAGAGTGTATTAGATAAGAAGATAATGAAGCTCCTTTTTCAGCCATTAATAGAGAATGCTATTTATCATGGAATTAAACCAAGTGAGAGAAAGTGTGGCATCAAAATAAAAATAATGGAGATTGATAATAACGCATTAAAAGTAGTAGTAATAGATAATGGTATTGGAATGAGTAGAGAAAAGCTTGAAGAAATTAATTTTAGACTTAATAGCAATAATGATTTTTCAGAACACATTGGATTAATTAATACTTATGAAAGATTAAGATTAATATATAATGATAACTTTTCTTTAAAAATTTGGAGCAAGCTTGGAATTGGTACAGTTATTACTATAAAAGTACCTTTGATCTCATCCTAAAAGACTCCAAATTTTTCTTCCCTTTTTATATATTTACTGCAATATTTTTTATATTCCTTAGGAACCCTTGCTATTACTTTAGCTTCTCTTTCGTTAAATTCCTGTTTCTCTATGTAGATCCTATTTGAATACTTCTGAAAGTCTATCCAGGAATCATAACTAATATTTAAAATATAGCGTCTTGTCCCTTTTAAAAGATTTTTTACTATCAAGTTTTTTAATTTATCAATACCAATATTTTTAAGTACAGATATGAAAACTCCTGGTCTAAAATCTAAAGACTTTTTAAGAAATGACAACTCCTCTTTTGATAGTAAATCAATTTTATTGTATGCTCTAATAATGGTTTTATTTTCTACTCCAATATCTTCAAGCAAACTTTCAACAACTTCCACTTGTTTTTCAAAGTTTGGATTAGATATATCTATTACATGTACAATTAAATCAACGTATACAACCTCTTCTAATGTTGCTCTAAAAGCAGTCATTAAAGGAGGTGGAAGATTTTTAATAAACCCTACCGTATCAATTACAAGAAACTCCCAATTATTTTCCAATCTTACTTTTCTTACAGTTGGATCTAATGTAGCAAAAAGTTTATTTTCTACTTTTACATTAGATTTTGTTAGAAGATTGAATAAGGATGACTTTCCAACATTTGTATATCCCACAAGAGCAACTTTATATATATCTTTTCTGTTTTTTCTTTGAATATCTCTTTCCTTTTTAACTTCCTCCAATTCTTTTTTCAAAAAATGGATTCTATCTCTTATTTTTCTCCTATCAATTTCAAGTTTAGTCTCTCCTGGACCTCTTGTACCAATTCCTCCTCCTAAACGGGAAAAGACCTCCCCCCTCCCTACAAGTCTTGGTAATAGATACTCGAGTTGAGCAAGTTCCACCTGTATTTTTCCTTCCTTTGTGTGGGCATGCTGTGCAAAAATATCTAAAATTAATGTGGTCCTGTCAACAATTTTGCATAGGATCTCCCTTTCTAAATTTCTAAGTTGCGTAGGAGTTAGGTCTTCATTAAATATAACTACGTCGCAATGTAATCTTAGAACTTTTTCAGAAAGTTCTTTTACCTTTCCCTCACTGATAAGATACGCAGGATTTATAGATCCCTTTCTATAAAAAACAATATCTTCAATTTTGGCTCCAGCTGTCTGTGAAAGTAATTTTAATTCTTCTAATCCCTCAAAATCATCTACTTTAGCAACAAGGATGGCTTTTTCGATCTCCAATCGTCCCTCCTTAAGAAGTTTCTAATTCTCTCTAAAGCTGTTACTAATCTATCTTCCTTTATTGTTGTTGAAATTCTAATATAACCTTCCCCATAATCTCCATATCCAATACCTGGTACTACTAAAACTCCTACTTCCTCAAGAAGTAATGCGGAGAAATCAGTAGAAGTGAAGCCCTCGGGAACAGGTACCCACACATAGAAAGTTCCTTTAGGTGGGATTATAGGAACTCCCAGATCTTCAAAAGCAGAAAGAACCATATCCCTTCTCTTTTGATAAATCTTGCAACTTTCCTTAGGAAAATCTCTTAATTCATTTAGAGCTTTAATCCCTGCATATTGAATAGCCTGGAAAACTCCAGAATCTACATTGGTCTTTACTATTGATAATATAGATATTAAATCTGCATTTCCTACTGCATAACCAATCCTCCAACCCGTCATATTAAATGTTTTTGATAAGGAGCCAAATTCAACTGCAATATCCTTTGCCCCTTTTACTTGTAAAATGCTTGGTGCAACAAAACCATCAAAGGTTATCTCTGAATAGGCATTGTCATAAAATATAATGAGATCATTTTCTTTTGCAAAAGCTACTGCAGTTTCTAAATCTTTTAAGTCCATCACTGCGCCCGTTGGATTACTTGGATAATTTAGAAACATTGCTTTTGCTTTTTTAACAATCTCGCTATCTAAATCTTCCCATTTTGGAAGAAATCTATTCTCTGCCTTCAATGGTATGGAATAAGGAATACCACCAGATAGAATTGTAGCAATTTTATAAACAGGATATCCAGGATCAGGGCAAAGTACAATATCTCCCTCGTCAACTACTCCCCACAACATATGTACTAAGCCTTCTTTTGATCCAATCAACGATAAAACTTCTTTCTTAGGATCCAAATCTACATCAAATCTATATTTATACCAATCCGCTACAGCTTTTCTGTATTCATATAAGCCCTCATAAGAAGGATATCTATGATTTTCTGGCTTTAGAGCTTCTTCGCAAAGTTTTTCTACAACAGGAAGAGGAGTTGGGTTATCTGGGTCTCCTATTCCTAAACTTATAACATCAATTCCTTTTTGGATTGCAGATTCTTTTAATTGATCAATTCTTGCAAAAAGATATGGTGGTAAGTTCTCAATTCTTTTTGCTTTTTTAAACATTTAATAACACCGCCTTTCTTCAAAATTTATAGTAGTCAAATCCTTTTTCCTTCCATTCTTTTATGATTATATCATACACCATATTAACTAATTCATTCTCATCATGTTTAGAGACGTCTATCCAATGTATTTCGCTATCCTTTTTAAACCATGTGAATTGTCTCTTTACAAAAAGTTTTGTTCTTTTTACTATCTCTGCCTTAGCTTCTTCAAGAGTGTAGATTCCTTTTAAGTATTTTAATATTTCTTTGTAACCTATGCCTTGCATTGAGACAAAATTTTCGTCAATACCTCTCTCCCACAAACTCCTTACTTCTTCAACTAAACCCGAATCTATCATTTTTTCTATTCTTTCCTCCAAAATCTTATAGTGTAGCTCCTTTGGCATAAAAAGACCTATTTTTACTGCCAAATATTTCTCATTTTCTGAACCTGCTAATTCACTTATTGTTTTTCCTGTTTTTAGATATACTTCAAGAGCCCTTATTATCCTTTTGTGATCATGAGGATGAATTTTTCTTCCTGCTATAGGATCTATTTCCATGAGTTTTTTATGTAATACTTCTTCTCCCTCTTTCTCAATAATTTCTCTCAATTTTTTTCTCAATTCGAAATCTGGAGGTATATTAGGAAGAGAAAAATGTCCAAAAAGCACTTTAAAGTATAAGGCTGTACCACCTACAAGAAGGGGTATTTTTCTTCTTGAAAAAATATCCTCTATAGTTTTTTCTGCAATACTTTTAAATTCAGCTACTGTAAAGGGATATTCTGGAGGAACAATGTCAATTAAGTGATGAGGTATCTTTTTTCTTTCTTCCTCTGTTGGCTTTGCGGTACCAATGTTCATGTCTTTATAAATTTGCATGGAGTCCACAGAAACTATTTCAGCTCTTAGCTTTGGAGCTAATTTAATGGATAATTTTGTCTTACCTACTCCTGTGGGACCTAATATTACAGCTATGGGAATTTTCATCGATGAAACTTTTTTTCTAATTCTTCTTTACTTATTTCCCAAATTATTGGTCTTCCATGAGGACAAGCAAGGGGTATTTTCTCTTCAACAATAGTTTTAATTAAAGCATAAATTTCTTCATCAATTAATATTTCACCGCTTCTAATTGCACTATGACAGGCTATAGTTTTTATTAATTTATCCTCCATCTCTTCCAAATTTTTCTCTCCCAAATCTTCTATTAATTCTCTAAAAAACATCTCAATGGAGTAATTGTCCAATTTAGAGATCTCTTTGGGAAGACTTATAATCCTTATATGATCTTTTCCGAATTCTTCCCAATAAAAGGCAAATTTTTCTAAAACTTCTTTCTTTTCTTCTAAGAGCTTTTTTTCCATCTGTGAGATTTTAATAATTAGTGGAAACAGGATTTCATTTCCTTTTATAGTGTTCTTTTGCTTTTTGAGATTCTCATATTGAATTCTCTCATGGGCTGCATGTTGATCCATGATCAATAATTTATCTTTATACTCCAAAATCAGGTAATTATTGAAGGCTTGACCAATAATTTTAATATCGTAATATGAATAAAATCTATGAGGCGTTTTTTCAACATATGTAGCTGATTCTTTAAGAGGAAGACTCAGACTTTCATATTTATTTGAGAAATCTAACTTTATTTCTTCCTTTTCCTCCTTAACTTCTTTACTTGGTAAAATAATTTTTCTTAAGTTTTCTTCGTATTTTTCTAAAGCATTTTGTATAGAGCTTGATATAAAGGACATTATTTTTGATTCATTATGGAATTTGACCTCTCTTTTTGTAGGATGAACATTTACGTCTACTTCTTCATATGGAACGAAAAGATTTATTATGGAGAAGGGATAGAAATCTTCTCTTAATCTATGTTTATATCCACTCTTTATGGCTTGTGATATTGAAATATTTCTAATTATTCTTCTGTTAAGAAATATAATATCTTGAGCTCTAACTGCAACAAGTTTGCCTGGTTTTGATATATATCCATAAATTTTATAATTTCCTTCCTCTTTTTCAAAAAATATTAAATTCTCCAAAACTTCTTTTCCAAATATTTCCAAAATAACATCTTCTACATTATTATTCCCTGAGGTAAATAACTTTTCTTTACCATCATCAAAAAACTGAAAAGATATTTCTGGATAAGCCAAAGAGATTCTTTCTATAAATTCCTGTATTAATCTTCCCTCTGTTAAGGGAGATTTAAGAAATTTCTTTCTTACTGGAACGTTATAGAATAGGTCATAAACCCTAATAGAAGTTCCTACTTTTCCTTCCCATGGTCTACTATCTTTTATTTCTCCCCCCTCAATTCTAAGATATACCCCAGGACTACTTTCTGTTTTTGTTCTAAGTTCCATTTTTGAAACACTTGCAATGCTTGAAAGAGCTTCCCCTCTAAAACCTAAGGTAGTTATATAATTTAAGTCCTCTTCAGTTTTTATCTTGCTTGTAGCAAAAGGTTTAATAGCAAGGATAGCATCATCCTCAGTCATTCCCTCACCATTGTCTGTAACAGCAATTAACTCTTCTCCTGCAGAATTTACCTCTATTATTATCTTTTTTGCCTTTGCATCTATTGAATTTTCAACCAGTTCTTTTACTACAGAAACTGGTCTTTCTACAACTTCTCCTGCAGAAATCTTATTTCTTATATTTTCTGGTAAAATTTGAATCTTACCCATTGTTTTTCAGGATCTCTTTCCATTGATTTAGTTTTAAAAGGGCATCAAGAGGAGTAAGACTGTTTATGTCAAGCTCCTCTATTTCCTTTCTAATTTTCTCTATGGCGCTTTTATTCTCATAAAGACTAAAAAGTGGCAATTGCTCTATCTCTTTTTTACTTGCTTCCCTCTTCTTTTCTAATTGTCCCAAAATTTTATATGCTTTTTCAATAATTTCTGTGGGAAGTTCAGCAAGTTGAGCCACATAGATACCATAACTTTTATCTGCTGGCTTTTCTATAATCTTATGTAAAAAGATGACTTCTTTCCCCTTTTCCTGTACAAGAACACTTAAATTTTTTAATCCTTTTAGTTCATTTTCAAGTTCTGTAAGTTCATGATAGTGAGTAGCGAAAAGGGTCTTTGCTTTTATTTTATTATGAATATACTCCACGACAGCCCAAGCAATACTTATACCATCATAGGTACTTGTCCCTCTTCCTACTTCATCTAAAATTATTAGGCTTCTTTCTTTTGCATTCTTAATTATATTCCCTACTTCCTTCATTTCTACAAAGAAAGTGCTTTCTCCAGAAGATATGTCATCCCATGCTCCAATCCTCGTAAATATTCTGTCTACAACTCCTATTTTAGCTTCTTCTGCAGGTATAAATGAGCCCATTTGAGCCATAATAACAATTAGAGCGGTTTGTCTTATGTATGTTGATTTTCCTGCCATGTTTGGTCCAGTTATCAAATTAATAAATTTATCTTTTGTTAAGTAAGTATCATTTGGTACAAAGGCACCAGGCGGTAACATTCTTTCAATAACTGGATGTCTTCCCTTTTTAATTATAATGTCATAATCGTTAGTTATTTGAGGACATATATATTCATATTCTAAGGCACATTTTGCTAATGAGATGTATACATCTATTTCCGCGACTATTTGTGCTAATTTCATAATATCATTCGAGTATTTAATAACCTCTTGTCTTATATTATTGAAAATCTCCTCCTCAAGTTTTTGTACATTTTCTTGAGCTCTTAAGATTTCATTCTCCAACTCCTTTAGTTCAGGAGTTATAAATCTTTCAGCATTCGTCAAGGTTTGTTTTCTTATATAATAATCAGGGACTAAATTTAAGTTTGGCTTTGTGACTTCAATATAATAACCAAAGACTTGGTTATAACCTATTTTAAGGGACTTTATTCCTGTTTTAATTCTTTCTCTATTTTCCAGATCTATGAGCCATTTCTGACTATTTTTCAATATTTCTCTAATCTCATCAAGCTCTTTAGAGAATCCATCTTTAATATATCCCCCTTCTTTTAATGTAGAGGGTGGTGAATCTACAATAGCTTTATCTAATAATTCATATAGAAATTCTAAATTAGGAAGCTCATTTTTCATTTCAACTAATCTTTTAGATTCTAATTTTTCCATGAGTTTTCTTATGGGAGATAGATAGGATAAAGCTTGCTTTAATGAAATCAATTCTTTCGGTGATGCGGTATTATAATTAATCCTTGAATTAAGTCTTTCTAAATCAGGGAAGGATTCTAATAGATTTTCAAACTCTCTTCTCAAACTCTCTTTTTCTATAAATTCCTTTATTGCGGATTGTCTATCTTTAATGAGAGATATATTTAATAATGGTTGAAGGATCCATTTCTTTAAAAGTCTTGATCCCATTGAGGTTTTTGTTTTGTCCAAAACCCATAGCAAACTTCCCTTTCTTTGTCCTTCTCTTACAGTTTCTAAAAGCTCCAAATGTTTTATGGCTGTGCTATCTAATATTAGGTACTGTTGGGGTTGATAATATGTAACTTTTTTTATATGGGTTGGTATTATAAACATAACATCTTTTACGTAATTTAAAACTGCATACGTTGCTTTTAAAGCCAATTCATAATCAAAGTCAATTTCTATATTATTCTCTGGTGCATTTGTAAAATACTCCTCAGAAATTAAAACAATCTTAGGATCAAGGCTTTTTTTAATCTCTTCTAAAAATTGGTAATGATATTCTGAAAAATCTATATTTAATATAATTTCTTTAGGTTTTAATCTAATTAGCTCTGAAAGTATAATTTCTTCTGCATCATTTCCAATCCATTGAGTTGAGATAAATTCTCCTGTAGATATATCTATACTGGAAAGACCAATATTATTTGAACTCTTACTATATAAGCATGATAGATAATTGTTAGTTTTCTCATCTAAAATGGTCTCTTCTAAGACTGTTCCTGGAGTTATAATTCTAACGACTTCTCTCTTTACAAGACCTTTGGCTTTTGATGGGTCTTCCATTTGCTCACATATTGCCACCTTATACTTTTTGTTTACCAATTTTGCCAAATAGCTGTCTACTGCATGGTATGGAACTCCAGCCATTGGAATTCTCTGTCCTTTTCCTATCTCTTTAGAAGTTAATGTAATATCTAATTCTTGTGCAACAATTTTGGCATCTTCTTCAAAGGCTTCATAAAAATCGCCTAATCTAAAAAGTAATATAGAGTCTGGAAATTTGCTCTTTATAGATTTATATTGCCTATAAAGAGGAGTCATGTTTTCCATCTTACATCAACTCCTCTATAACTTCTCCTTTTAACGACCAGAGTCCTGCCTTAGTTATTCTAACTTTAAAGAACTTTCCAATTTTATTTTTATCTCCTTTGAAGAATACTAATTTATACCCTTCACTTCTTCCCATCAATTCCTCTTTATTTTTCGGATTTATAGATTCTGCAAGAACAATTACGGAAGTTCCCACCATGCTTTGATTTTTCTCTAAAATTATTTTTCTTTGGAGATTCTCAATTTCTTCAAACCACTCCTTTTTCTTCTCTAAGGGTACGTAATCCTCAAATTTTTCTGCCAAAGTGCCTGGTCTTTTTGAGTAAATAGCAAGATTTACAGTATCAAACCTAAGTTCTTCTATAGCCTTTCTTGTTTTTAGGAAGTCTTCTTCCTCTTCTCCAGGAAATCCAACAATAATATCGGTAGAAAACGCTGCAGATGGAATAAATTCTCTTATAGTCTCTATAAGTTTTTTATACTGTTCATATGTGTAGCCTCTATTCATTCTTTGTAAGATTCGGTCTGATCCAGCTTGAAGTGGTATATGGAAATGCTTACAGACCTTATCTAACTCTGCAACTGTTTTTATTAGCTTTAAGCTCATATCTCTTGGATGAGAGGTTAAAAACCTAATCCTTTTTATTCCATCTATCTTGCTTAACTCTTGTAAGAGATCCGCTAAATCTACATTCCCAAGATCCTTTCCATAAGAATCTACATTTTGTCCTAATAATGTAATCTCAACAACTCCTTTATCTGCCAAGCTCTTTGCTTCTTCAACAATATCGTTTAAGGGTCTGCTTTTTTCCCTACCTCTAAGATATGGAACAATACAATAGGTGCAAAAATTATTGCAACCATAGATTATAGGGATCCAGGCTTGAAAAGAAGATTCTCTTCTTATCATGGACCATGGTATATCTTGAGGAATTGGTTCCTCTTCTACTGCAACCTGAGGTCTTTTATCTTCCTCTAATTTTTTAATAACATCAGGAAGTTTAGTATAGGCATAACTTCCAAGGATAAAATCTACATATGGGAATTGCTCAATAAATTCACCCTTTACTCTTTGCGCCATGCATCCAGCAATACCTATAATAACCTTCGGATTTTTCTTTTTAATTTTTTTAAGTTCTCCTAACTTTCCAATTACTTTTTCCTCTGCCTTTTTTCTAACAGAACATGTATTTAACAAAATAATATCCGCAGATTCTATGGAGTCTGCAGGTGTATGCCCCATAGATTCAAATACTCCTGCGTATTTCTCTGAATCTGACTTATTCATTTGACAACCATAAGTTAATATATAATACTTAGCCATTTTCCTCTCCTTCTATTCTTGGAAATGTTACTTTAACTCTAAACTTATCATCTAATATTATTATATCCAATTTCCCTTTTAGTTCCTCTTCTGTTAAAAGTTGTATTAATTGTAATCCTAAGCTTCCTTTTGTATCTGTACTTATGTTTGATAAATTTTCTCCTTTATTTACAACCTCTATTGTTACATAATCATTATTTACATCAATTTTCAAGATTATAGACACATTCTTATCCTTATTTAATCCATGCTTTACTGCATTTTGCAAAAGCTCATTTATTATCAAACTGGCGGATGTTGCGTACTTAGATGATAAAAATAAGTTTTTCCTTGTTTTAACAAAATGAAATTCGCAAGGAAGTTCTGCATAGGTTTGTTTAAATGCTTGCAAAAGTTTTTCCGCCACTTCAATTATATTCACTCTATCCTCTTCAAACCTTGATAAAGATTCATGAACTAAAGCAATACTGTTAATTCTATTTATGCTTTCCTGAATTATATATCGGGCTGGCTCAGAGTCTAATCTTCTCATTTGTAATCTTAAAAGACTTGCTATTGTCTGTAGATTATTTTTTACTCTATGATGTATCTCCTTTAACAATACAGATTTAAACCTTAGTTCCTTCTCTTTTTCTTTAATCTCTGTTATTTCTTTTATTATATAGTAATACCTCCAAGGATTTTTCCCATCCCTTGTTATTGGTAGAATTCTTTTATAAAAAATTCTTCTCTCCTCATCTACTTCCTCGTAAGTCTCTTCTCCATAGGCAGAAAGCGTTTTCCCTTTTTCCTCAACATATTTTTGAAAAAACTCATCTTTTATTTTCTTCCCCCAAATGTTTCCTATTTCTCCTAAACTTCTAAATAACCTCATACCAGGTAGATTTGAAAATAATATAATTCCATCTCTATCTAAAATCAAAATACTTTCCTGCTCCTTAATAGGCTCTACATATTCTTTCCATTGTAGCTCACCTTTTATTAGAGATCTGATTAACCAATAAGAAGATTCTTTGAAAGCCCTTACATTATATGGAAATTCATTATGAATTAATAAATTACGAATTATCTTTATTGCTCCTATAATTTTTGTTCTCTTTTTTAGTGCAATGATCTCTTCTTCTGCTGGAAAACCTCCTACCATAATTCCTGCCTTTTTAAAGGTACTCTTATTATTTTGAAATATCTCTCTTAATCCTTCGTCCTCTTCAAAATAGACAATTTTACCAATTTCTTGACGTATAGAAAGAGGTGGCACAACACGCGGTCTTGCTTCTGCTACTAATATACCTGCGGATATATCTACCGCTGGTTGATATAGGTAAATATCAGATGCAATTAAATCAGCAATTAGAGGTAGATAATTTATATAGTTTTTGAATTCTTCTACGAGAAATACGGTGTCTTTGGATGTTAACTCCATTTATTCGAATATAAAGTTGTTTCCTCCCTGTCTTCTTGCCTTTTCGAGATTAAGTCTTGCTCTATCTAAAAGGTCTAAAGGGGTCTCCATTTCAGGAGTTAAAGTAGCCCCTCCCATACTTATAGTGAAATGAATTTTTTCTTCTCTTCCATCCACAGATATAGTTAGAGGGGAAGATGTAAGCCTATTTCTAATTCTTTCTCCTACCTTAACAGCATTCTCTTTATCAATATCTGCTAAGATTACTCCAAATTCATCTCCACCAAAATAAGAGAGAACATCAGAGGTTCTCAAGCAGGAGGTTACAATTTGAGCGATCTCATAAAGTAATAGATCGCCAAATCTAAAACCTAAATTTAAGTTTATTTCTTTGAAATGGTCTATATCAAATACTAAGATTGATAAAGGCTTATTATTTCTTTTTGCCTTTTGGAAATCTTCAGTTAAATGATGCCTAAAATATATAGCGGAGACTAAATTGGTGGTAGGATCATAAATAAAGTCTTTATTTAGCAATGGATAATCTTTTGGTTTCCTAAAATATAGATAGTTCATTATACCCAATATTACAACACCTACTATAGAAAGCCAAAAGCTTTTGTAGAACAAAATAAAAAGTAATAACAAAGATAAAATTATAAAAATACTATTCTTACTCATTTTTGATTTCTCCTTTGGCATTCTGGACAAATACCATATATTATTACTTCATAAGAAATATCCTTAAAGTTACTTTTTGAACCAATTTCTAAAATCATCTTATCTAAATCATTATTTTCCCAATCGATAATCTTCCCACAAACTTTACATATTAAGTGGTGGTGTGGAGAAACATCTCCATCGTATCGTGCCACTGCATGGGTATCATAAAACTTTTTAGCCTTACCTTCCTTTGCCAAAAGCTCTAAAGTTCTGTATACGGTGCCCAAGCTTATCTTTGTGCCCATTTCCTGGGCTTTTTGGAATACCCACAAAGCATCTGGATGTTCCTTTGTATTTTTAATTATATCTAATATAACTTTTCTCTGTTTTGTTTCCCTGAACATCATTTTCTCCTTTCAAACATAGTTTAATTTAAATTTTTTGTCTTGTCAAAATTTATGATATAATTTTACCATGAAAAATAAATTATTAGTTATTGGAAATAATATTTATACTCAAAACAAGAATAAGGAAATAGTAAAGTGGGTCCTAATTGAGGGAAGTAAGATAGTAGATCTTGGATTACATGATCCTCCTATAAACGAAAATTTTGATATATTAGATTTTTCTCAATACTTTGGCTTACCAGGTTTTATAGATTCCCACGTACATCTTGCAAATTCAGCTATTACAGAAGTTTCTCTTGATCTAAGCAATTTTACATCGATTAAAGAAATAATAAAAGCTTTAGAGGCTATTAGAGATAGTTTACCAGAAAAAGAATGGATAATAGCAAAGGAGTTTGATTTTCAGAGAGTAATAGAAAATAGGAATATTACAATTGAGGAATTGGATAAACATTTTCCTTCTCATCCTGTAATAATTATTAGAAAGGACTCCCATTCAAGTATTATAAATAGCTTAGCTAAAAAACTTCTCGAAGTTGATACAGAAGGAGATAATATATTAATAGGAACAAATCATCAAATTGCTATTGGAAAAGTATATCAGAAAATTGATGTATCACTATTAGTACAAGGTATAATAAAGATAACAAAAAAGGCAGTTGAAAAAGGAATAACCACTATTCATGCCTTAGAAGGTGGTTATACTTCTCCTCCAAATACTCCCCAATTATTATTGGGGCTTCAACACTATTTACCAGTTCAAATAATTATCTATTACCAAACTACATCTATTTCTAAGGTTAAATCATTAAATCTTCCAAGAATTGGAGGCTGTTTACTTGTTGACGGTTCAGTAAGTAGTATGACTGCAGCCTTTTATGAACCTTATTTAATTGAGCCTACTACTGGAATCTTATACTGGGAAAGAGAAAATCTTGAGAACTTTATTCGTTCAGCCCATAATGAGGGACTTCAATTAGCTTTTCATGCAGTTGGTGAGAGAGGAATAGATCTTTTATTGAAAGCCTATCAAAAAGTTATTAATGAAAATCCGAGAGAACATAGACATAGAATTGAGCATTTTGAGTTTCCAAAAAAAGAACATATTAAATTGGCAAAGGAATTGGGAGTTGTTATATCAACTCAGCCAAGTTTTCTTCACTATTGGGGTGGAAAGGGGAAGCTTTATGAGAATTACTTAGGTGAAGAAAGGGCTCAAAGGGTAATGCCTCTGAAGTCCATATATTCAGAAGGAGTTAAATTATGTGGAGGTTCAGATAGTTCAATAACTCCTTTGGATCCTATTTTAGGAATCCACTCCGCATTAAATCATCCTAATGAAGCAGAATCTTTAGATATTAATTCCGCCATAGAGATGTTTACAATAAATGGGGCTTATGCTTCCTTCTCAGAGAAGGAAAAAGGAAGCATAGAAAAGGGAAAGTATGCGGATATTGTATTTCTCAATAAAGATCCTTTTAATACAAGTCCTAAGGATTTCTATTCTGAAATAAAAGTCGTTGCTGTAATATCAAAAGGTCAATTGGTCTATAAAAACATCTAAAAAGAAAATTGCGGTATAGGTAGGGACAATCTCTTTAAGATTTCTTGTCCAACTATTATGCCTGAGGCTGATGCTTGGGATAAGCCTCTTGTTATACCTGCACCGTCTCCTATTGCAAATAGATTCTTTATCTCTGTTTCCAGATTTGAATTAAGCTTTACTCTTGCAGAATAGAACTTTACTTCAACTCCATATAGGAGTGTATGCCTTGAATAAACACCAGGGGTTACCTTATCCAAAGCTTGCAACATCTCAATTATATTAACAAGATATCGATAAGGTAATACTAAGCTTAAATCTCCAGGTACTGCCTCCTTTAGAGTGGGTACAACCATGCCTTTTTGTATTCTATCCCAAGTGGATCTTCTTCCTGCCAATAAATCCCCTAACCTTTGCAATATTACACCATTACTAAGTAAGTTTGCTAAGCTTCCTATTGCTCTTCCATAAGAAATGGGATCTTTAAAAGGCTCTGTAAAGTTTTTAGATACTAATATTGCAAAGTTTGTGTTTTCAGTCTTTTTTTCTGCAAAACTGTGACCATTTACTGAAATTATACCCTCATTTTGTTCCATAACCACTTCTCCATATGGATTCATACAAAACGTTCTCACTTTATCATCAAAGGTCTTAGTATAGTAGATAAATTTTGCCTCATATAAATAGTCTGTTAGTTCCTTCATTACTAAAGCAGGAATTTCAACCCTCACTCCAATGTCTACTGGATTTATACTCCATGAAAGACCAATTCTCTTACCTTCTTCTCCAAACCACTTTGCCCCTTCCCTACCTGGTGCTACAACTACATAGTCACCATAATAAATTTTTCCATCTTCTAATTCAACTCCATAAACTTTACCATCATTAACAAGGAGTCTTGTTACTTGACTATTTAACAAGATATCAACTTTATCTTTTATATATTCATACATGTTTAGAAGAATAGGACCACAGTTTTCAGTCCCCAAATGCCTAATGGCATAATATACTAATCTAAGATCTGCAGAGACTGCTCTTCTTTGAAACTTTTCGAATATTACTGGATCAGGTTTAATGAGGGGCTGATTGGCACCAAATTTTGTATAAATACTGTCAACAATATCCAAAAGTTCTAAAAGTTTGTTTTCCCCAATATAATCTTTAAGCCAACCACCTATCTCCGTTGAAAAGGTTAATTTTCCATCGCTAAAAGCTCCTGCTCCTCCCCATCCAGAAACTAATGCGCATCTTGGACATAAAATACATCCTTTATTATTTGTCCTTGCTGGACAAATCCTCTTGTTTGTTAATTCACCCTTTTCAATGATTAAAATTTTAGGTAGATTTTTCTCTTTTGAGTTTACAAGAGTTAATGCAGTAAATATTCCTGCAGGTCCACCACCTACTATTATTACATCATATTTCATATCAATATAACCTCTCCTGTTCTAATCTTGTTAAATGTTCACTTCCTTTCAATAATCTTATTCTTCTACCTTTCACTAAGTTTACAAATTCCGGGATAATTTTACCTCTTTCTTCTTCAATTTCCAATAGTATTTCCTCTAAATTTCTCCTTCCGTCAATAGCTTTAATCATTTTCTGGGTAGCAGGATTAGGGGATGATACATTTCCAGTAAGTTCAGGAACAATCTCTTGTAGGTCTACTAATTCTCTTATTGCTAATCTCCCTTGATTAATATTTTGCAGTACAACATCAATTGCCATAAGGGTCGGTACACTACTCATTCTTGCAATAGTAGCAAAATCTCTTCTCCCATCAATATTTGAAAGTACAAATCTTTCTTTCTCTTCTTGAGTCATAGTTTCTGGTTTCTTCCTAAGAAGTAAGACTTGCACAGCGGAAGGCACTGCAAATTCTGGTCTCACAAAATAGGGAACTACGGTTAAAGATTTAAGTTGTTTTTTCTTTTCGTTCCATTCATCAGTAATCCTTGCAGCCTCTAAAATCAATCCTTCTGGAGAAAAATCAATGGTAGTTGGTACGTCTGGAAGGTTTCCTGATTGAAATTCAAAACTTCCTTCATTTCAGGTAAAAAGCTCCAAAAAAGCTTCCATTCCAAAGATATTTCCTGCTTGAGCATGTATCACCCTTCCGCCTTTGAAATATATATTTCCCTTTCTATAACTTCTTTGAATTACTAAAGTTCCCGTTTCACCCTTTCCACTAATAAACTGAATTAAAGATGCCAAATCAAATTCTCTTAAATTACCTGTTAATGGCAATTTTCATCTCTCCTTACTTTTTAAATTTTAAATATTTAAGGATACTTAAAGAAAAGGAATTACCATCCAAAGCTAAAGTAATATAAAAATCTTTGAAGTAGTATCTGCCAAAAATTAATACTTTTCCTGCTTCTTTAAAAGGAAATAAGAAATATCCACCAACCGTTACATAATTATTAATAGGATAAGAGAATGCTCCTTCTAAATTAACATCACTATTACCTAAAGCACCAATATTTAATTGAACTCCACCTTTAAGCTTCTCTAAAAGGAATGGTACTAAAATCTCAAAATAATTTTGGTTATTTCTGTGCTCTATTCCTAAAGCTAAATTTGGATATAGTTTTAGATTTCCCCCAAAACGAAGTGAGTCATGAATTCCGCCCCAAATAACCATATTTTTATCAACTGCATAATTTAAAAGGATATAAGGAGAGAAAGGTGAAAAAATAAAGCCTGCATCCAAAAAAGTAATATAATTATATGAATTTTCTTGAAGGGAATAGCCCCATGTACCTGCAAAAGATGGATTTGTTAAAAAAAGTATGAGGAGAGCTAATAAAATTTTTCTTTTCATTGATCCCTCCCTTATGAATATGGTGCGCCCGAGAGGACTTGAACCTCTAACCTACGGATTCGTAGTCCGCCGCTCTATCCAGTTGAGCTACGGGCGCCCATACTTCATTATATTTAATTACAAAAGAGATTGCAAGTCTTTCAAGAGATTATGAAGTTCTTCTTCAAGATTTTCGTCATTCCTTAATACACAACTTTTTGCATGTTCTTCTATAATAAGTATACCAACTCTTTTCAATGCGGATCTAACTGCGGATATCTGAGATATTATCTCCTTACAGTCCCTCCCCTCTTCTATCATTCTTTCTATTCCTCTTATCTGTCCCTCAATTCTTCTTAGAGCGGATGAATATTTCTTCTTCATGGGATCACCTAAGCTTAGGAGTTTAAAAGAAGATTTAAAATGGATTTTGCAGCAATTTTTCCTGCACCCATTGCGCTAATTACTGTGGCAGAACCAGTGACTATATCTCCACCTGCAAAGACCCTATCCATACTTGTTTTTCCTGTCTTTTCATCTACAATAATATTTCCATGTTTATTAAAAGCTAATCCCTTTGTTGTTTTGTAAATAAGTGGATTTGGAACTGTTCCTATAGCAACTATCACCATATCAAGAGGGAATATATAGTTTGAACCAGGAATAGGAATTGGTCTTCTTCTTCCTGAACTGTCCGGTTCTCCTAATTCCATTCTTTGTAATTCTATAGCTTTAACATTACCATTTTCATCCCCTATAAACCTAACAGGAGAAACTAATAGATCAAAAATTACCCCCTCCTCTTTAGCATGAATTATCTCCTCATGTCTCGCAGGCATTTCCTCTTCTGTCCTTCTGTATATGATATGCACTTCTTTAGCTCCTAACCTTAAAGCGGTTCTTGCAGCATCCATGGCAACATTTCCTCCCCCAATTACCCCAACAACCTTTCCAATCTTTATGGGTGTATCATATTCAGGAAATTTATATGCTTTCATTAAATTTACTCTGGTTAAAAATTCATTTGCAGAATAAATACCAATAAGGTTTTCTCCAGGAATATTCAAAAACTGAGGGGTGCCGGCACCAGTACCAATAAATACAGCGGAATATTCATTTAGGAGTTCTTCAATAGTATAGCTTCTTCCAATAACAACATTAGTGTAAATATTTACCCCAAGACTTTTTACATACTCAACTTCCGCTCTCACAATCCTTTTTGGCAGTCTAAACTCTGGAATTCCATATATTAATACTCCTCCTGGCTCATGGAAGGCTTCAAAAATATCGACTTTCATTCCTGCTTTTGCAAGATCTCCTGCACAGGTAAGTCCTGCAGGTCCAGATCCTACTACAGCTACCCTTTTATTAATTTTTCTCTCAATCTTAGGTATATCAAATCCCTTATTAAGTTCTAAATCCGCTACAAATCTTTCTAACCTTCCAATGGCAACAGGTTCTCCAATCTTTTTCAATGTACAGAAAGCTTCACATTGATTTTCTTGAGGACATACTCTTCCTGTTGTTGCTGGTAGATTGTCATTCTTTTTTATCTCCTTGATAGCTAAATCATATCTTCTTTCCCTTATTAGCCTAATAAATTCAGGGATATTAATATTTACTGGACAACCGGAAACACAAGGAGCATCTTTACATTGTAGACATCTTTCCGCCTCTTTTAATGCTAATTCTTCAGTATAGCCTAAAGCTACCTCATCAAAATTCTTAATTCTTTCTTTTGGATCTTGTTCTGGAATTGGAGTTTTAAACTTACTTACTGCCAATTTTGGATTCCTCACTTTCTTCAAAAAGCTTCAAAGAAAGTTGTTCTTCCTCTCTATATGCTTTTAATCTCTTTAATAGTTCATCAAAATTGACTAAATGTCCATCAAATTCTGGACCATCTACACAGGTAAACATGACCTTATCCCCTACTGTAACCCTACATCCCCCACACATACCTGTCCCATCAACCATGATGGGATTTAAACTAACAATCGTAGGTACATTATAAGGTTTTGTTAATTCACATATTACCTTCATCATTATGGTGGGACCTATAGCCCAAATTCTATCTATTATTCTTTCAGAATCTAAAATTTTCTTAAGAACATCAGAAACAAACCCCTTATGACCATAAGAGCCATCATCTGTAGCAAAATATATTTCATCACTAATTTTCTCAATCTCTTCTTTAAAAATAAGATAATTTTTACTTCTTGCTCCCAGAATTGTTATAACATAATTTCCCTTTTCCTTAAGAGCCTTTAAAATAGGATATAAAGCAGCTATACCAACTCCTCCCCCAACTCCAATTATTGTACCATAGTAATCTACTTCCGATGGATTTCCTAACGGACCAACTAAGTCTAATATTTCATCGCCTTCTCTCAATTTACCTAAAAGTCTTGTAGTTTTTCCTACTTCTTGAAATACTATCGTAATAGATTCCAGGGATGGATTGATATCCGCAATAGTTAGTGGTATTCTTTCTCCCTTCTCATTTATTCTTAATATAACAAATTGACCAGCTTTTGCCTTTTTAGATATTAAAGGAGCATACACATCAATTAATTTCACATTCGGTGCAAGTTCCACTTTCTTTAATATCCTATACAATTAAATTTACCCCCTTTATAAATTATCCTGTGGTAGAATTTGGATCAATTAAAATTATATTCTCAAAAAATATAACATTTAATTGGGTATTTCCATTTTCAATTCTAAGTATCTTTGGTGCCCTATTATTATAACTAAATATGATTATAAATGAAAAACTGTCTTTTGCTTTCAGAACTTTGTTTATAGGGATGGCTGGAACACTTTCTTTTAATAGATCTCTATAGATTTGCTCATTATTTAATAAAACTTCTTGCCCTCCAGACACATTTTCTAAGTAAAATTTCGTTTTGTTTAAATCAAGATCTTTATCGCCAAGGTTTTGAATTGTTATAAAGAAAGGGATAGTTTTATTAAAGATAGGTAGATCAAATTTAGGATAATCTTTTAAGTTCAGTAAAATTACCTTCAAGGGATAATTTGTTGAATAACCATAATGAAAGTTAAAAAAGTTTAGATTCTTTTTGTTTATTAAAGCTCCTTCTATATGTAGTCTTACTAATTTTTCTTGTAATTTTGTGTTATTATAAACCTGATATAACTTTGTATAATTATCTACTGCAATATTCCAGGATATATATGAATTCTCTTTGTTTTGCCAAAAAATATTCTCCTGTTCTTGAGCAACCTTTAATAATAGGTTGGTATCTTCCGCCCAAGTAAAGGAAAAAATTAATATTATTAATAATAAAAAAAGGAAGAGTCTCATTTTTCTCTCCCTGATTTAAAATTTTTGGTGGAGCTGGGGGGACTTGAACCCCCGACCTCTTCCGTGCCATGGAAGCGCGCTCCCTCTGCGCCACAGCCCCACTTTTTGGAGGCGGCGCCCGGACTCGAACCGGGGAATGGGAGATTTGCAATCTCCTGCCTTAGCCACTTGGCGACGCCGCCTTTTATTTTGGAGCGGGCGACGGGATTTGAACCCGCGACCCTCGGCTTGGGAAGCCGATGCTCTACCTCTGAGCTACACCCGCATCAAAAACTACTTTTAGTATATGTTTTTTTTAATTTTTGTCAAGCTTACAGGATTGACAAATATTTTGTTAGTTAGTATGATAAAAATCAAAATTAAATCCTTGGAGGTGATATGATTTATGTGGAAAGGGCTTAAGGGTCCAAAAATCTCCATAGCTATTGTTTTAGTTCTACTTTCTTTACTTGTTTTCTCCTCATCAGCCCAAACGGTTCAGGTAAATAAAAATGGTTGGTTAGATCAAATAGCCTTTGTACCAGAAAAAGACTTGGCAAAAGCCGTTGAAATGTTATCCAAAGGCGATATAGATATATATTTCAATGAAATTAGTGATCCACAGCTTTTCAGAAGAGTAAAAGAGGATCCAAATCTCACATATGGAACATCCTTTGGACTTTACTATGAGCTAACATTTAACCCTGTAGGACCCACATACAAGGATGGAAGATTGAATCCATTCAGCAACAAGAAGATAAGAGAGGCAATGAATATTGTAATAGATAGACAATACATTGTGGACGAAATTATGGGCGGACTTGCAGAACCAAAACTTTTGCCATTAAATAAAGGATTCCCAGAGTATGAAAGGTATAAAGATACAATACAACAGTTAGAGAGCTTGTATAAGTATGACTTTGAAAAAGGAAAAAAGATTATCTCTGATGAAATGAAAAAGATGGGTGCAGAGCTTAAAGGAGGAAAGTGGTATTATAAAGATAAGCCAGTTACTGTAAAATTCATAATAAGAACTGAGGATAGGAGAAAGCAAATAGGAGATTATGTTTCAACACAACTTGAAAAATTAGGATTTACAGTAGAAAGAATGTATAAAACTTCTCGTGAGGCATCTCCTCTATGGGTAAGGGGAGACCCTGCAGAAGGACAATGGGATATATATACCGGTGGTTGGATTACAACAGTTCTTGCAAGAGATATGTCTGATAACTTCCAATTCTTCTATTTACCAGACTCTCCTATGTCCTATTCTCCTCTTTGGAGAGCTTATAAACCCGACAAGGAATTTAGAGATGTTGCAAACAAGCTTGCTCAAAGAACATTTAAGAGCTTAGCGGAAAGAAACTACTTAATGAGAAAAGCTTTAAAGCTTTGTCTAAAGGATTCAGTAAGAGTCTTCTTGATAGATCAGAAGGCAGCTTGGGCAAGAAGAAAGAATATTGATATTGCAGTAGATTATGCTGGTGGTAATTCCGCAAGAGTATGGCCATATACTTTAAGAATTGCTGGAAAAGAGGGCGGAAGTGTTAAGGCAGGAATGGCAGAAGTAATTATTGACCCATGGAACCCAGTAGCAGGCTCCAATTGGGTATATGATACCATTTTCTGGGAAGCAACTTTTGGAAGAAATTGGATCTATCATCCATATAATGGACTTCCTATACTTCTTGGAATTGAAAGTGCAGATCTTACTGTGAGCTCTGAAGTTCCAACCTTCCCAAATAAAGGTTCTGACTGGTTAAAATTCAAGAAGGTAAATACTGTTACAGTACCATCTGATGCATGGTATGGCTGGGATGTAAAGAAACAGACAATGGTTACTGCAGGAGAAGCAGGTGTAAAAACTGCAAAGGTTAAGGTTGTGGTTAACTATGGTGACGTAATAGGAAAAGTGAAATATCATGATGGGTCTGTTTTAAGTCTTGCGGATTATATTGTGGAATTCATATTGCCATTTGAGAGAGCAAGCAAAGATAGTAAGCTATATGATGAAAGTTATGTTGATTACTTCAATTCATGGAGAGAATCTTTTGTAGCATGGAAAATAGTTAAAGAACATCCATTAGTAATTGAGTATTATACAAACTATGCAGAGTTAGATGCAGAACTTACCGCTTTATGGCCTACAAGCTCCGCTCTTACTCCATGGCATGACCTTGCTATTGGAATAAGAGCAGAAGAGGAAGATAAACTTGCTTTCTCTGCAGATAAAGCGGAGGCAAAGAAGGTTGAATGGATGAACTATATTGGTGGTCCAAGCCTACCTATATTAAAAGATATGTTGGATAAGTCACAAAAGGATGGATACATACCTTTTGCCAACTTCGTAAAGAAATACGTATCAGAAAGTTCTGCTAAGGAAAGATATGAAAATCTCAGCAATTGGTACAATAGATTCAAACACTTCTGGGTAAGTAATGGTCCCTACTACTTAGAGAAGGCAGATACAGTTGCTCATACAGTTCTATTAAAGAATGTTAAATTTTTGAAATAAAATAGTATAATATTAACCCAGGGAGGATATCCTCCCTGGGTCTTTTTTTTGAATAAAATTAATTTATAGAAAAGGAGGTTGAGTTCCATAGAAGGACTATTAAAAATATTAAGGTATTTCAGCAAAAGAGCTATCGTACTTTTTATAACGGTTGTAATCTCTGTCTATTTAACTATTGTTATTGCAAATGCTGGTGGATACGTAGATAAGATGGCAGAGACAGAGATTAGAATGCAAGTAGCAATGCGTATCAAGGATGATCCAACTCTCCGAGGATTTACTGAAGAGCAAAAACAAAGGCTCATAGAGAGTAGAGTAAGGAATGAATTAAAAAGGAGAGGTTTAGATAAGCCTTTCCTTATAAGGAGTTTATATCACTTAAAGAATGCTATTGTTTTAAATTTAGGGACCGCAATGTATATGACAAGTGATAGTGGTTCTATGCAGGTAAAAAATATAATTCTTGAGAGACTCCCACTTACCATATTACTTTTCACAACAGCTACTGTGATAAGCTTTTTCCTGAACTTATATCTTGGCTTAAAATTATCAAGAAGGTACGGTTCTTTTTGGGATAAATTAGTAGTATACCTTTCTCCTACCTCTGTTATTCCAGGATGGTTTTATGGAATATTCCTTATTATGATTTTTTATTCATGGCTCCACATTCTTCCACCTGGTGGATTTGTAGATTTTCCACCTCCTCCTACTCCATGGGAATACGCCTTAAGTGTAATTAAACATATGATACTTCCTTTAACTGCATGGATAATAAGTCCACTATTCTTAGGGATTTATAGTGAGAGGAATTTCTTCCTCATTTTCTCAACTGAGGATTATGTAGAGGTGGCAAAAGCAAAAGGTCTTCCAGCAAAAGATATTGAAAGAAAATATATCTTACGCCCTGCCCTTCCACCAATAATAACAAACTTTGCTTTAACAGTAATAAGTTCATGGATGGGAGCTATTGTTACTGAATCCATTTTCAATTGGCCTGGTCTCGGTATGGTTCTTTCTCGTGCTATAGGTCTATTTGATGCTCCTGTAATTGTTGGAGTTACTGTCATTTATGCATATCTTTTAGCAGGTACTGTTTTAATATTGGACTTTATCTATGCACTTATTGACCCAAGAGTAAGAATATGAGGTGAAAAAAATGGATGAAATGGAACTTACTTCAAGTTATAGTTTAAAGGGAATAGTAAAAGAAGTTTTAAGGTATAAGACTGGAATATTTTCTTTACTCATTTTTGCCTTCTTTATTATATTGACTTTATATGCAGTTTTTACGATTCCATACGACAAAGCTATCACTCTATGGAATGATAGTCAGGCTTGGCTAAAAAATCCAAGAAATGCTCTTCCTGTTTGGTGGGGATTCTTTACAGGGAAAAAGCTTCCAAAAAACATACATCTTACTGAAAAGGATGCTAAAATAAATGTGATTTCACAAAATCCAAAAAAGGTAGAATTTGCTTATTCCTTTGATTTTAATTATGATGATTTTCCATCTGAGTTTAATATATTCTTAAAAAGCTCTTATAAAAGTGAACCTCCCCTACTAAGGGTTTTTTGGGGAAAACCAAATGGAGATAAGATTATACTCATAGAGCATAGATTAAGAGGAGAAAATGATACCTTATATTTAGCGAATGAGACCTCCATTGAAAATAAACTTACAGAATATTTAACATCAAAGTTAGGATATTATCCTACATATCCTGTAACTGTTCAGAGAGGTCTTTTTGTAGATACCTCTGGTAATCTTAATATAGAAAAAGGTAGATACAACCTGTATATTGAAGTAGAATTTAGTAATAATGAAGATGAGATTGAAATAGAACCTATAATATATGGAAAGGTTTATGGAATAGCAGGAACAGACCATATAAGAAGACCAATAGATTTAGCACTCCTTTGGGGAACTCCCCTTGACCTTTCTTTTGGTTTAGGTGCTTCTATTAGTATTACCTTTTTACATTTAATTCTTGCAACTATAAGTGGTTGGTTTGGAGGAAAAGTAGATTCTTTAATTCAAAGACTCACCGAGATTTACATGGTTCTTCCCTTCCTTCCCCTTATGATAATGATATCTATATTTTACAAACTTACCCTTTGGAAGCTATTAATTGTTCTTATATTCTTAAGCCTTTTTGGGTCTGCAGTAAAAACCCAGAGAGCATTAGTACTTCAAGTGAAGAGTCTTCCTTATATAGAGGCTGCAAAAGCTTATGGTGCCAGTAATTGGAGGATAGTGTTTTTATATATAATTCCAAAGATACTTCCTCCAGTAATTCCAAGCCTTATAATTTCAATTCCTGCCTATGTATTTTTGGAAGCAATTCTTTCTCTTTTTGGTGTTCTTGATCCAACACAACCTACATGGGGAAGAGTAATTGAGGATGCTTTTCAAAATGGAGCATTATACAAAGGATATTATTATTGGGTTCTTGAACCATCATTTCTCTTAATTTTAACTGCTATTTCCTTCTCATTATTAGGTTTTGTCATTGATAGAATTGTAAATCCAAAACTAAAGGAGATATAGGAGTGCAAAGAGATGGAGGAAGTACTTTTAAAGCTAAATAATTTTACACTCTCTTACAAGACGAGAAAGGGAAGTTTAGAAGCTGTTAGAAATGTTAGTTTTGAATTAAGAAAAGGTGAAACCTTAGCTATAGTAGGAGAGTCAGGTTGTGGGAAAAGCTCTTTAGCAAGAGGAATTATTAGATTATTTCCAAGAAATTTAGAGAAGGTATCTGGTGAAATATATTTAGATGGACAAGAGATTCTATCACTAAACGAGGAGAGTTTTAGAAAAAATGTTCGTTGGAGTAAAATCTCTATGGTATTTCAAGGAGCAATGAACTCTCTGAATCCTGTTTTAAAGGTAGTGTATCAAGTAGCAGAACCATTGATTGTACATATGGGAATGGATAAAGAATCTGCCTATAAGAGAGCAAAAGAAATACTTAGTTTGGTTGGAATATCTGAGTCCTTTGCAGAAAGATATCCTTTTGAGCTTTCTGGAGGAATGAAGCAAAGAGTTGTCATAGCTATGGCTTTAATAACAAACCCTCAAATTGTAATTCTTGATGAGCCCACTTCTGCATTAGATATTATTACTCAAGCAAATATTATGAATCTTTTAAAGGTACTCAAGAAAGAATTGAATTTAAGCTATATCTTTATAACCCATGATATAGCTACTACAAGTGAATTAGCAGATAGGGTAGCAGTTATGTATGCTGGCGAGATTGTAGAAATAAGTCCTGCAGATGAATTTTATAGTAGACCAGCCCATGGTTATACTATGATGCTTTTAAATAGTGTACCAACTCTTAGAACTGATAAAAAGTTAAGATCTATTCCAGGATCTCCTCCAAGTTTAATCAATCCGCCTCAAGGTTGTAGATTCCATCCTCGCTGTCAATATGTAATGGATATCTGTAGAGTAAAAGAACCTCCTATGTTTAAAAAAGGAGAAGAACACTATGCAAAATGTTATATAGGTGAGAGCCATGAATAACAACGATATTTTATTAAAAGTTGAAAATTTAAGAGTATGGTTTGAGATTAGAAAAGGATTACTTTCTCATCCTCTATATGTAAGAGCCGTTGATGGAATAAATTTTGAATTGAAAAAGGGAGAATCTATATCCCTTGTTGGGGAAAGTGGAAGTGGTAAAACGACTCTTGGAAAGACCATTTTAAGGCTCTATGAACCCACTTCTGGTAAGATTTATTTTGATGGAAAAGATATAACAAATTTAGATTCTAAAGAACTTCAGTGGTATAGAAAAGAGACAGGTTTAGTTCAGCAAGATCCCTTTGGAGCACTTCCATCCCACCTTACCATTTATAGGATTCTTGAGGAACCTCTTCTTATTCATAAAATTGGTACTCCACAAGAAAGAAGAGAGATGATATTAAAAGCCTTAGAGAGTGTTAAATTAACTCCTGTAGAAGATTTTGCTCCTAAGTATCCTCATATGCTTAGTGGTGGACAGATGCAAAGGGTTGTTATAGCAAGAGCTTTAATTATGAATCCGAAGCTTGTTGTGGCGGATGAACCTGTATCAATGCTTGATGCATCAGTAAGAATAGAGATCCTTGAGCTATTAAGAGAATTACAGGATAAACTTCATATGAGTTTGATTTATATAACTCATGATCTTGCTACTGTAAGAGCTTTCTCTCATTGGATATTCATCATGTATGCGGGAAATTTAGTAGAGAGGGCAAATACAAAAGAACTTTTGAATAATCCAATGCATCCTTATACAAGAGCACTTCTTTCAGCAATTCCCGATCCAGATCCTGAAAATAGAAAAAAATTAAGAGATGTTCCTCCTGGAGAACCACCAAATCTCATAAATCCTCCAGAAGGATGTAGATTTGCGCCAAGATGTGCGCAAGCTATGGATAAATGTAAACAAGAACCACCTGAAATAATGGTTTCTGATAATCATTGGGTAAAGTGTTGGTTGTATGCATAAGAGAGGGAGATTTATTCTCCCTCTTCCTTTTTATTTAGGATTCTGCTTAATGCGATTTTATACCCATCCGCTCCATAATATAGAAACTTTTTAACTCTACTAATCGTTGCAGAACTTGTGCCAGTTGTTTTTTCTATCTCTTCATAAGATTTTCCTTCATATAGCATCTTTGCTACCATTAGTCTTTGAGCTAATTCCTTTATCTCATTAATAGTACAAATATCCTCTAAAAATCTTAAAACTTCTTCTTCATTCTTTAGGGTTAAAATAGCTTTGACTAATACTTTTATATTATCGTCAACCCACTTTGGTTCATAACTCAAAAATTTCACCTCCAATACCCTTTAAAATATCAATGAAATTGGGAAATGATATATCTATGCTGTCTCTTTCCACTATTGTTTCTCCTTCAGATATGAGTCCAGCTATAATAAAGGACATGGCAATTCGGTGATCATTGTATGAATTTATTTCTGCTCCCTTCAAATTTACTGGTCCCTCAATAACAAAACCATTCTCTATTTCTTCACCCTTTCCTCCCATTCTTCGTATATTCTCTAATATTGCTTTTATTCTATCTGATTCTTTTACTTTTAATTCCTCCACATTTCTAAAATAACTTTTGCCTTTTGCTTGAGTAGCAATAACTGCAAGAATTGGAACCTCATCAATTAAAGTAGGAACAATTTCTCCCTCTACTGTAAATCCTTTTATTTCTGAAGTTTCAACTAAAATATTTCCTACTTTTTCTTTTCCCCATTCATCCTCTCTTAATATTTCTATCTTAGCACCAGCATCTTTTAAAATTTTTAGCATTCCAATTCTTGTTGGATTTATACCTACATTCTTAATTATAAGTTTTGAGTTTGGAACTAATAAAGCTCCAGCTATTAAAAAACTTGCGGATGAAAAATCTCCTGGTACATAAAAATCTTTTGCAAAGAAATTTTCCACTCCATGAGTTTCTAATTCCAATCCCCTCTTATTTAAAGGCAAATTGAGATATTCAAAGATTAATTCAGTATGGTTTCTTGATAAAGATGGCTCCCTTATAATAGTTTTACCTTCTGCAAGAAGTCCTGCTAAGAGAAGTGCGGACTTTACTTGGGCACTTGCTACTGGTAAATCATATTCTATTCCTTTCAAGTAATTTCCTCTAATAGCTATTGGTAAGAAATTACTTTCCTTTCTTCCCAGAAATACTCCACCCATTTTTATAAGGGGATCAACTACTCTTTTCATAGGTCTTCTTCTTAAGGAATTATCTCCTGTTATTACATTTGTTTTTCCTGGCTGTCCAGCCAATACTCCTAACATAAGTCTTACAGTTGTTCCTGAGTTCCCTGCATATAATACATCATCCGCTTCTTCTAATCCTCTTAGTCCCTTTCCTTCAACTACTAATACTTCATTCTCTCTGTAAATATTTACTCCTAAACTTTTTAAGCAATTTAGAGTAGATAGACAATCCTGAGCATAGAGAAAATTATGGATTTTAGAGATTCCTGTAGCCAAAGAAGAAAATATTAAGGCTCTATGAGAGATAGATTTATCACCAGGAACCTCTATATTTCCCTTTAATCCAGAACTTTTTTTAGTTTTTATTAGCTTCATTATTTATCTCCTCAATTTTTAATCTTTTTTCTCTTGCAGTTTTAAATATCTTCTCTAATTCTTCCCATTCCTCTTTTTCAATAGCATTGTAAACTCTAATAAAATTTGAATAAAAATCTCTCATGGATTTAAGTATATGTGTTTTATTTTCCTTTATTATATCTAACCACAATGGGACAGGACTTTTTGCTATTCTTGTAGTATCCTTAAAACCAGTACCAAAAGTTTTTCCTCTATCTCTATTAATACTAGTATCCGCTAAAATATATGCAATAATTTGGGGAAGATGGCTTATATAAGCTAAGGTTATATCATGATATATTGGGGTTGTAATCATTGCCCTTGCTCCAATACTTTCTATCAATTCTTTAGCCTTATCTATTTTTAAAAAGGTAACTTCCTGTGAAGGAACTAAAAAAAATATCTTCCCTCTAAATAAGTCTGCGGATGAATTTTTGTATCCTGAATTTTCTTTTCCTGCAAGAGGATGACCTCCGATAAACACTTTTGTCAATAATGGATCTTTATTTGCAAAAAATACAATTTTTTGTTTTGTACTGGCTGAATCTATAACAATTTGGTCCTCCTTTAAATACGGTTTTATACTTTCTAATATTTTTTTTACCATTGATGGATATACACAAATAAATATAAAATCACTCTCTTTTAATTCATCCTTTGCCTCCTCAATAGTGGAATATCCCTTATCAATTATATTCTCAGACCTTAAATCTTCTATTGCATTATCATCTTTATCGATACCCCAAACATAAAGGCTATTATTTTTAAAAGCCTTTGCCAAAGAAGCACCAATTAGTCCTAATCCTATAATTCCGATCCTCATAGGTCTCTTCCTATAGCAGAGGCTATATTTCTAAGTTCCTGCATTAAATTATCGAAAGCCTGGAAATTTAAAGATTGTGGTCCATCGGAAAGAGCCTTCTCAGGATTTGGATGTACTTCAATTATTAATCCATCCGCCCCACAGGCTATTGCCGCTTTTGCCATGCTTGGTACTAATTTATAACTCCCTGTTCCATGACTTGGGTCCACAAATACTGGCAAATGAGTCTTCTCTTTAAGAGCAGGTACTATAGATAAATCTAAGGTATTTCTTGAAAAGTCTGAGAAGGTTCTAATACCTCTTTCACAAAGAATCACTTCACTATTTCCTCCTAATAATATGTATTCTGCTGCAAACAAAAATTCTTCTAAGGTTGCAGAAGGACCCCTTTTTAATAGGACTGGCTTCTTTACTTTACCAACTTCTTTTAGAAGAGAAAAATTCTGCATATTTCGAGCACCAATCTGAATAATGTCTATGTAATCTAATGCTATTTCTAAGTCCCTTGGATCCATAATTTCAGTTATTACAGGTATATTAAACTCCTCTTTTACCTCTTTTAGTAATTTTAATCCTTCCACCCCAAGTCCTTGGAAAGAGTAAGGACTGGTCCTTGGTTTATAAGCTCCACCTCTTAATATCTTAGCTCCTTTTTCCTTAACAAATTTTGCAGTTTCTCTTAATTGTTCTCTACTTTCTACAGCGCATGGTCCTGCCATTACAATTATTTGTTTTCCTCCAATTACAATGTCATTTATTTTGATTTTTGTTCCATCGGGCTTTATTTCTTTCAAAACTAATTTATAAGAGGTTAAAATAGGTATGACCTTTTCAACAAATGGAAAAACCTCCAATTGCTCCATTATTAGGATTTTTTCTTCCATTCTTTTTTCGCCAACAGCACCAATAACCGTTCTTGTTTCACCTCTTGATATATGGGCTCCGTAATTAAATTCCTTAAGTTTTTCAACAATTTTCTGAATATCTTCGTCGGTTGCATCCGGCTTTAAAACAATTATCATGTTTAGAAATCCTCCTTTTTATCAATAACATCCTTTATTATCTCAATAGGAATATTTTCTTCTATGGTGACCTCCCCTATCTTTTTTGGTAGAATAAATCTCAAGTTTTTAGATATGGCTTTTTTATCTCTTAACATGTATGGGAAAAGAGCGGAAGATTTATAAGGAGAATTAATATCAAATCCATATTTCATTAGTATATTTTTTATTCTATCTAAGGTATCCTTTGAACAAATATTTAATACATATGCTATCCTTACTGCAAGATACATACCAATAGCAACACACTCTCCATGTAAATATTTGCTATATCGACCTCTTGCTTCAATAGCATGACCAATAGTATGCCCAAAATTTAAGATCATTCTGAGGTTCTTCTCTTTTTCATCTTTTTCTACTACATATTTTTTGCACAATATACTCTCTTTAATAATATGAAGTATAGCTTTTTCATCTCTTTTTAAAATTTTTTCATAATTTTTATCTAAAAATTCAAATAAATCCTCATTTAATATGATTCCATATTTAATGACCTCTGCAAGTCCATTCCTAAACTCTCTATCTGGTAAAGTATCTAATGTTTTTACATCTATAAAAACTGCTTTAGGATGATAGAAAGAGCCTATTAAATTTTTTCCTTCTGGTATATTGATGGCTGTTTTTCCACCGATGGAACTATCAACTTGTGAAAGTAATGTGGTAGGAACTTGGTAGTAATCAATTCCTCTTAAAAAGGTACTCGCAACAAATCCTACAAGATCGCCTATAACACCGCCACCAAGAGCAATTAATAAAGATTTTCTATCCGCATTGAGTTTTGCAAGGGTCCTATGAATTTTTACAAATTCCTTTATAGATTTACTTTTTTCCCCTGTTGGGACAAAGATAAAATTGGGAGAGTAATTTTTTTCCTCTAAGGAGTTCTTTAATTGATCACCATACTGCCAAGCCAAAAATGGATGGGTAACTATAAATATAGAGGAGTAAGAATTGGTAAAATTAGAGCAGTACGAAAGACAATTCTTACCAATATATATAGAGTATTCGTTATTTGGTATGTTTATTCTAATTTCTTCCATAATCGCTCTTCCACATATTCTTTATATTGGAAGAAATTTTTCTTAATCTCATTTATATGATCTCCCGAAAATTTTTTGAGAAATTCATCCGCAATTACCCATGAGGCCATTGCTTCAGCAATTATTCCAACTGCTGGAACTACACATACGTCACTTCTTTCGTAAAAACTTTCTTTTATATTTTTTTCTTTAAAATCAAAGGATTTTAAAGGTCTTCTTAAAGTAGGAACTGGCTTAACAGCCCCTCTTATAAATATAATTTCACCATTTGAAATTCCACCCTCAATGCCACCTGCAAAATTGCTTTTTCTCTTAATTATTCCATCCTTATCTTCAAAAGCATCTAATACTTCAGATCCTTTATGTTTTGCACTATAGAATGCCTCACCTATTTCAACTCCCTTGACTGATGGAATGCTTATAATTGCAGAAGCTAAAAGAGCATCCAGCCTTCTATCCCAATGAGTATAACTTCCAAGTCCTATAGGAACATTTCTTATCATAACTATAAAAGTACCCCCTAAAGTATCTCCTTCATCTCTAATCTTGTCTATAAGATTTTTTACATCATCCTCTGTTTCTTTATTTATCCATCTTAAATCAGAAAGGTCCGCTCTCTCCTTTATTTTTTCCCAGGAAATATCTTTAAAATCATCTTTAATATTTCCTATAGATTCTGTATAACTTATGGTATCAATATCAAATTCCTTTAATAATAATTTAGCAAAAGCTCCCACAGCAGTTCTTATTGCAGTTTCTCTTGCACTTGCCCTTTCTAACACATTTCTAATATCTTCATGATTATATTTAATGCTTCCTGCAAAATCTGCATGACCAGGTCTTGGTATTGTAATGGGATTTTCTGTTTTTCTATTTAATGCATCCATCTTATTTTTCCAGTTCTCCCAATCTTTATTTCTTATTTTAATGGCTATAGGAGAACCTAAAGAATAGGACCCCCTAACTCCAGAAAGTATCTCAACCTCATCCTTTTCTATTTTCATTCTACCGCCTCTTCCATAAACCTTCTGTCTTTTCTCTAATTCTTTATTTATAAAATTAATATCTATTTTTACTCCTGCAGGATAACCCTCTATAATTGCAATAAGACAAGGTCCATGGGATTCTCCCGCCGTTAAGAATCGCATAAGTACTCCTCTCCTACCTTTTTGAGTAGTTCAAAAGGGGGACTCATATTAAACCAAATCTCCCATGCATATATTCCCTGATATATTAACATATCTAATCCGTTTTTATATGGTATTTTCTTTTTTTCCGCCTCCAAGATTAAAGGAGTTTTATAAGGGTTGTAAATAATATCATAGACAAAATAAACTTTATCTGGATTTATAAAATTATCATTTACAGGTAAGCTTTTACCATCAAGTCCTATAGATGTTGTATTAATAATAACTAATGGATAATCATTTATATACTCAATTTTATCCCATGGTATAAACTGAATATTTATATTAGGATAATTAAAACTTAAATCTTTAATCAAATTTATAGCCCTCTCTTCTGTTCTATTTGTAATATAAATTTTTTTAACTTGGTATTCACACAAAGAAAAACCAATTGCTCTTCCAGCCCCACCAGCTCCCAATATTAAATATGGAATGTCTTTTGGAAGTTTAATTTCTTCTAACGTTTTAATAAAGCCAGGAATATCAGTGTTGTCTCCATACCACTTATCTTCTTTTACTTTTATTGTATTTACCGCTTTAACCTTTTTCGCCAATAGAGATATTTCATCTAAATAGAGTATTATTGATTCTTTATATGGAATTGTTACATTCAATCCATAGATGGGAAGGACTTTTAAGCCTTCTACTGCTTTTTGAAATTTTTCCATTGGAATGGGAAAATTAACATAGACTGCAGGAATATTTAATTCTTTAAAGGCAAAATTATGGAGTATATAGGAAATTGAATGTTCTAAAGGATATCCTATTAAACCTAAAATTTTTATGTGAAATTTCATAATATCCATCCCAAAAATAAATTAATTTGTGGAATAATGTATCAAAAATTTGATGGATTGTCAATTTAAGATTTTAAAGAAGAAAAGTAAAGGTGAATAGCCTCTAAGGCGAGTAGATAACTGTTTATTCCAAAGCCTGATATCTGTCCTAAAGCTATAGGAGCAATAACTGAATGATGTCTAAATTCTTCCCTCTTATATATATTACTTAAATGAACCTCTATTACAGGTTTTTCAAAGGAAGCCAAAGCATCTCTCAGAGAGTAACTATAGTGGGTTAATGCACCTGGATTAATTACTATAGCATCCGCCCATTCTCTATATTCTTGTATCCAATCTATAAGTTGACCTTCCCAGTTTGACTGTAGTATTCTTACTTCTATATTTTTTTCCTTAGCTTTTTCTGTAATTAATTCGTTTAGTTTTTGAAAACTCACATTTCCATATATATTAGGTTCTCTAATTCCCAACAAGTTTAGGTTAGGTCCATGTAATATGAGCACCTTAATCATAATTTACCTTTGTCAACACCTCTTTAACAATAGTATCTACGCTTTTATTATCAATATCTATAGTAATATCACAGGTTTCCTCATAGAGAGGAAGTCTCATCTTCCAAATATTGTAAAGTTCATTCCATCTCTTTTTCAAAAGAGGTCTCTTATTTATTTCTTTAATATCTTTTAGATGTTCTAATAAGGTTTCAAAACTTCCTTTTAAATAAATAACAGTACTATTTTCTTTTAGAATCTTTCTATTTTCTTCTTTTAAAATTACTCCCCCTCCTGTTGATAAAATAATCTTCTTTTCCAAGCTAAAAACTTCTTTTAAACATAGGCTTTCTATTTCTCTAAAATACTCTTCTCCCTTTTCCTTGAAAATATCGTTAATACTCATTTTGTACTTTTCTTCAATATAATTATCTAAATCCATAAAATAAAAACCATTTAAATAAATAGATAACTTCTTCCCTATTACAGTTTTACCACTTCCCATGAATCCAATTAACGATAGGGAAGACTTCATTACCTACTAAAGATATACATTCCCCAGATAATAAATATACTAAGCAAGAAAAAAACTGCAACAATAATAGCTACAATCTTAACAATCTTTTCTTGTTTCTTCTTCATTGCAGTACTCCTTTAGTCAGAATTGAAATTTTCCTTTGTATCATAGCACTCGTTAAAGTGAGGGCAACGTTGACAGCAACCTATCTTGTGATTTTGACATTCTTTGTAATATGGACACTCTTCACAGCAAAACATTAATACCTCCTAAATTTAATCCTCTACCATATATAGAGGATTAGAATCATAGGCAACTGTATTTTCCTTTTCTATAATTTCTCTTACATGTTTAGGTAGTGAAAACATCATTTTGTGAGTTTCACCATCATAAAATCTTAAATCAATAATATTCTTTTCTTCTAATCTTTTATTAATATAATCCTCTGAAAATTCCTTTGGGTTTATTTTATCACTGGCAAATATAAAACTCCATATGAAATCATACACTGGAACATAAGCTTGATAAGAAAATACCATCCCAAATATATTTCTCAAAGTAGAACTCATGACAGAATGAAATTTCAATTTTAAGTGATGAGAAGTACTAGCTTGCATTACAAAAATACCATTTTCAGTTAAATGGTTCTTTACGATATTGTAAAACTCATAAGTAAATAATTTAACTGATGGACTACCTGCCATTGGCTCTGAAAGATCACTTATTATTACGTCAAATTTTTCATCGGTTTCTTCTAAGAAAGCCCTTGCATCTCTGAAAAGTAAACTTACTCTTTTATCAAAAAAAGAGTTTTTGTGCCAACTTTTGAGAAATTCCTGGGATATTTTTACTACTTTTTCATCTATATCAACCATTACAGCCTTTTCTACTTCCTTATATTTTAATACCTCTCTTAAAGTGGCTCCTTCTCCTCCACCTAAAATTAATACTCTCTGAGGAGACGGATGTAAAATCATAGCTGGGTGGACTAACGCCTCATGGTAGATAAACTCGTCCTTTTCACTGGACTGAATCCTACCATCTAATACTAAGCAAACACCATAGAAAGGACTTTCAATTATTTCAACCTTTTGGTATGGCGTTTCGTCTACATAAATAAATTTCTCTATTCCATGCCAGTGAATCTCACTGGGATGGTTTTTTTCAATCAACCAGTAAGCATTCATTTTTATTCCACCTATCTTTAATAAATTTTAGTCAACCTACCTTTTCCTTTTCCTCAACTTTCTCATTCTTATAAGGCTTATAGGAAAATTGATCTGCATCTAAAGGCAGAACACCTCTTTTTGCTTCAAAAGTCATAACTTGTTCTGCCTGAAGCTCACTTTGCAAATACTCAAAAGCCTTCCAGGGATCTACATGATCTCCGCAGGTAAATAAATCAGCTGCTACAAATCCGTATTCTGGCCATGTATGAATAGCCAGGTGCGATTCAGAGATAACAACTACTCCACTTACTCCATAAGGATTAAATTGATGAAATACTACTTCCACTACTTCTGCACCTGCGATTATTGCAGCTTTTGTCATGATCTCTTTTATTTTTTGTAGATCATTTAGTACCTCTCTATTGCAGTTATACATCTCCGCTAAAATATGTCTCCCCAGAGACTTCCCTGTTATTTTCACTTTGGTCTCGCCCCCTTTCTGAAATTTTTACGAAAGAGATTTTATCACTAAGTTTCAAATTTAGCAAGAGTTTTTATGGAGAAATTTGGAATTTTTAGGATATTTTTCTTGTTTTTTAGAGTGATTTTAAATAAAATTGCTTTTTTCTTCGATTTTTATCTTTTTTAGCCATTTTTCTTGAATTTACTGCGGTATAAAGGTATATAAGTTGGTCCTTGAGAAGATAATTGGCTTTCAAAAAGAGTTAACTCAATAGCTAAAAATCTTATTTCTGGAATATCAATCTTCCAATCTTCTTTCCACTTTAATCTTTCTTTTACTCTTCCTAAGGTTAAGTGGGGAGAAAACTCCTTTTCATCTTTTGGAAAACCAAGCTTTGTTATTCTTTTTTCTAATGTATTAAATATATTTTGCATCTCATCTAATCCTTCATCAATTCCTATCCATATAACTCTTGGGTTTTTAAAATTAGGAAAAACTCCTAATTCTTTAAAAGAGATATAGAAAGGTTTAAATTCTGATGAGATTTCTTCTATTATTTTACTAATAGATTCTATCTTTTCTTCTTGAGTTTCTCCTAAGAACTTTATAGTAAAATGATAATTTTCTAATTCGACCCACTTTACTCCATGCTTAATATTTACCTCTAATGTTTTTTTACATTCATCAATCTTCTTCTTTATTTCAAAAGGCAAATCAATAGCAATAAATAATCTCTTCATATACTTACTCCGATAAATACTTCCAGTTTTTAACAAAATATGTAATACCTGAATATATGGTAATGAGAAGAGCTAAGACAAGTATATATTCCTTCGCAGGTATTTTAAAAAGATAGAAAATAAGAGAGAGGTTTTGAAGAGCAGTTTTTACTTTACCTTCTTTTAACGCAGAAAGGACAATACCTTTTTGGGCAAGCACCATTCTTAATCCTGATACAGCAAATTCTCTTGTAAGAATAATTATAGGAATTAAAGAAGAGATCATATTTTTTTCTACAAGAACAATTAAAATACTTAGAACCAGTATTTTATCTGCCAATGGGTCTAAAAATTTACCTAAGTTGGAGACTTGATTATAAGCCCTTGCAATTTTTCCATCCAAATAATCAGTAAATATGGCGATAAGAAATATGATTCCAGCTATTAATTCGTAATTTCCAAGGAGCAGAAGTATTACTATAGGAAAAGTTAATATTATTCTGAGAGCTGTTAAGTAATTAGGAATTAAATGACTTTTCCCCATAGATCATATATACCTGCCTTTTCTATCTTTACTTTCAATTTATCCCCTACATTAAATTTTCGATTACTATCTTTTATAATGATAAAAGGATCTACCTCTGGCGCTTCTCTCCAGCTTCTTGCCAAATATCCATTTCTTATTTTTCCTTCAATAAAAACTTCAAATTCCTTTCCTAAAAGATTATTATTGAGTTTTTTGGATATTTTTTGCTGTTTTGTCATTAACAAATCAAGCCTCTGCTTTTTAATCTCTTCAGGTACTTTATTATCAAAATTATAAGCTAATGTTCCTTCCTCTGGATAATATGTAAAGGCTCCTAACCTTTCAAAGGTAAATTTTTCAATGAAATATAAAAGTTCATTGAAATCTTCCTCTTCTTCTCCTGGAAATCCTACGATAAATGTGGTTCTTATAACACTTTCTGGAAAAGTTTCTCTAATATTTAAATATAATTTTATAATATCATCCTTTGAATAAGTTCTTCTCATAAGCTTCAAGATTTTATCATTAACATGCTGTAATGGGATATCAAAGTAAGGAACAATCCTATCTGAAGATTTAATAAAAGATAAAAGCTCTTGGGTAAGTCTTGTTGGATACATATATAAAATTCTTACAAAAAAGTCCCCTTTTAATCCTTCAATAACCTTTAAAAGATCCAATAAAGAAGGCTTTCCATATAAATCTTCTCCATATCTTGTGGTATCTTGAGCAATGAGAATGATCTCTTTTACTTGATCGTGAACTAATTCTTTAATTTCCTTCTCAATGTTTTCTATAGGTCTACTTCTTAATGGACCTCTTATATATGGAATGGTACAATAGCTACAAAAGTTGATACATCCTTCGGAAATCTTTACATAGGACCAATGTTTTGGGGTTACTCTAAACCTTTTATCCTCTTTTATTCCAAGATTTTCGTAGGATTTTAAATCAAGAAATTTGTCAACAAAGGGGAATTTTTCTTTTATTTTTTCTTTGTATCTCTCCACATAACAACCGCATACGATTAGTTCTTTTCCCTCTTTTTTGAATTTCTCTAAACTTTTTATATTCTCCTCAGCTTCTTCACAAGCTGGAGCAATGAATGCACAAGTATTCACTAAGATCAAATCCGCCTCTTCCTCAAAAGGGGTAAAATCATAGCCTTGCTCTTTTAGAGCATACATAAGCCTTTCTGTATCTACAAGATTTTTTGCACATCCTAAAGATATTATTCTTGCCTTCTTCATGGAACTTTTACCTTTTTTACTTCTCCTTTCTTTCCTAATATTCCAATAGATTTATCATTATAAAAAATTTCAATTCCTCCCGCATTACCCACATAAAATTCTAAATATGGATATGTCCATGTGAATTCATCACCACTTTTTAAAGTTCCTTCAAAAACCACTTTATTATCATAACTTACTCTAACCCAACATCTATCATAGGCTTTTACCTTAATAGTTGGTGTTAATACTTCTACCTGGGAAGCAGTATAAGTTTCTTTTTCTTGCTCGGTATAAGTCTCATTGTATGTATAAGTATATGTATAAGTAAATGTTTTTGGAACTTCAGGAGGAACGCTTTTAGAACTTTTATAAATAAGGTAAAAGGATATTATTATTATAACAAATACTATGCCGTATATTAAATAAACAAATGACTTTTGCTTTCTTTCTACTTTCTTTATTTCTTGAATAATTGGTTTTTGATATTGGGTTTCATATAACGAAATTGCCTCATTCTCATCAATTCCTAAATAACGCGCATAATTTCTTATTATTCCTTTTTTATAAATATCTGCTACATCAATTTCATCAAGTTTATCTTCCTCAATAGCAATCAAATATCTTGCACTAACCTTTAAAATATTTGCTATTTCTTTTATGCTTTTGTTTTGTCTTTCTCTTTCCTTTTTAAAAATTTCTCCTAAAGTTTGCATTTTTCGTCCTCAATAAGAAAATATTTATAGAAGTTTTCTGTAACCCCATAAAGGAAAGGTCTTCCAATAGTTTCTTTTCTTCCTACAATCTTAATTAATCCTCTTTCTAATAATTGATTTATTACTCCATCGCAATTTACTCCTCTAAGCTCCTCAATTTCAGCCTTTGTTATTGGCTGATGATAATAAATTATAGCTAAAGTCTCTAATGCAGGTTTACTCAATTTCTCTCTTTTATCTTCTAAAAATTTAGCAATAATGGAAGAGACCATAGGGGAGGTGCCCATCTCATATTTTCCATTAATTTTATAGATATTTATACCTCTATTTTCATATTCTCTAATTAAATCATCCATAAAAGATAAGGCTTTCTCTTCACTAATATTTAAAATTTTAGACAATTCTGATATGCTAACTCCTTTTTCGGAGACAAATAAAATAGCTTCTATAGCTTTCTTTAAAAATTCATCATAATCTTGCATGCTCAAGAATCTTCTCCAATACTATATCTCCACAAAATTTGTCCTGATATACTTTAAGTCTTCCTTCACTTACTAATTGACAAACCGCAAGAAAATAATAAACAATCTCTCTTTTCTTTAAACCATAAGTTAATTCTCGAAAACTGAATCTAATTTTATCATAATTTATTATTTTGTTTATCTTTTCTTCCAAATTTAGTTCGTCTTTAGGAAAACTAAAATTATTTAATAAGAACTTATTTTTGTACTTCCAAGATAAGTAAACTTGAGTAATGTTAATTTTTTCATCCTCTTTTAGATAAAATTCTTTTTTTCTTCTTCTCCAAAAGACCCTTATTCCTTTTTCCTCTTGTACCTCCAAATACCTCTTTATTTCCTGCCAATTAGATTCTAAGGCCACTTTCTTTTCTTCTTCAAAAACTTCCAATTCATTCGCATTCTGTGCAAAAAAAAAATTTCATCTTTATATCTAAAATATCTAAAGCAGTATCCAAAAAGTACGAGGTTAGCTCCAAATCTTTCCATTTTTCTTTTCCTAAATCTTTATATTGCTCAACTAACCTTTTTAAAGGGAAAGACTGGACGTCTACTGTCTTAATTATATCTTTAATTTTATAGAAAGGATTTACTATTATTTCCAAATTCTCAGCCCCATTGCCTCACGTACAAGTTCCATTGTTTTTTGTGCTTCTCCTCTGGCTTTCTTATTTCCTTCCCTTATTATGTCCCACACCAAATCAGGATGTTTTGTATATTCCCTTCTCTTTTCCCTTACTGGGGACATATAAGCATTTAGTTTTTCAAACAATTTCATCTTACAATCCACACAGCCAATTTCTGCAGTTCTACATGCGTTTTCTATATAGTTTACTTCTTCTTTATTGAAGATTTTGTGATATGCAAAAACAGGACATACCTCCGGATGTCCTGGATCATTTCTTCTTATTCGGGCTGGATCAGTTACCATATTTCTTACTATCTTTTTTAATTCCTCTTCCTCAGTATCTAATGGAATGGTATTTCCATAACTCTTATGCATTTTCCTACCATCGGTTCCTATTAAGGCAGGTACTTCAGAAAGCTTTGCTTGTGGTTCAGGAAATATAGGTTTATAAAAATAATTAAATCTTCTTGCTATTTCCCTTGTTAACTCCAAGTGAGGCAATTGATCCTCTCCAACTGGAACTGTATCCGCTCTATAAATTAAAATATCAGCAGCTTGAAGTACAGGATATCCTAAAAATCCATAGGTAAATAAATCTCTTCCCTCCATCTCTCTTAATTGTTCCTTATAAGTAGGATTTCTCTCAAGCCAGGGAAGAGGAACAAACATTGAAAATAATAAAAATAATTCACTGTGTTCAGTAATATCAGACTGTCTAAAGATTACACTCTTATTTGGGTCTATTCCAACAGCTAACCAATCGCATGTCATCTGAAAGATATTGTCTTTTATGCTTTCTGTTTCTCTATAATGTGTAGTTAAGGCATGCCAGTCCGCTATTTCAAAATAGCATTCGTATGCATCTTGCAACTTTACCCAATTATCTAATACCCCTAACCAATGCCCTAAATGTAATTTTCCTGTTGGTCTCATACCACTTAAGATTCTTCCATCCTTCATAACTATAAACTCCTCCCAAATTTATAGCATAAATTATATCAATAAAGTCCCAATAGATATATGAAAAAGTTTAATATAGGATATATGATCCTAAAAAGTATTCCTGTCAAGATTAAAAAAATAAGAATAAAAAAACTATAGTAACTTAACATATCATAAAAATGCCTATATTTGTATGGAAGAATAGATTCTAAAATGTGAGAACCATCTAAGGGTGGTATAGGGATAAGGTTAAAAATACCTAAATAAAGGTTTAAAATGGCAAGCTCAACTACGAATCTTACAAAATTAACAGGTAGAGATAGGTCAAATTTCCAAAATATACTTAGTAAAAATGCTAATATTATGTTAGATAAAGGGCCTGCCAAGGATACTAAAATTACACTTTTTCTTCCCCTTTTTAGGTTGTAGAAGTTAACGGGAACAGGTTTTGCCCATCCAAACCTAAATAAAATCAACATAAGAAATCCAATTATATCTATATGGGCTAATGGATTTAATGATAGTCTTCCTGAAAGTCTTGGAGTGGGATCTCCTTCCCATTCTGCAACTTTTCCATGAAAATACTCATGAATTGTTATAGCAATTAATACGGCGGTAATTCTCCATATAAATTCTTGTATGCTTGAGATATCAAATATCATCAATTAAGTACCTCCTATTTTATTATATCTAAGATTAAAGGCTCCTTAGCAGGAGGTATCTCTCCAATACTAAAGGCTTCTTTAAACAGTTCTTCCGCCAAGTCCAGTTTATTAGGATCGTTTGCGTAAAAAGTAACAATTGGCTCATTCTTTTCTATTTTCTCACCTAATTTCTTATGAATCTTAACCCCTACAGATAGATCAATAACATCATCTTTTTTACTCCTACCAGCACCTAAAGCAATTACACATTGAGCAATTAAGTATGCATCCAATTTTGTTATATATCCTTCTTCTCTTGAGAAGATATCCTTTTGTATTTTTGCCTGAGGGAATAATTTGTAGTTTTCTATAACATTTGGATCCCCACCTTGGGATATAATCATTTCTCTAAATTTCTCCAATGCATAACCTTTATCAATTAGGTTTTCAAGCTTGTTTCTTATTATATTCACATCATTATCTAATCCAGAAAGTAGGATCGCCTCTGTTGCTAATGCAAATACTAATTCTTTTAAATCTGAAGGACCATTACCCTTTAAAGTTTCTATTGCTTCTATTACTTCCAAAGAGTTCCCTATCATATTACCTAATGGTTCATCCATGTTTGATATCACTGCACACATTTTCTTATCTAAACTCTTTCCAATATCAACCATCAACTTAGCTAAAGATTTTGACTCATCGTAACTTTTCATAAATGCTCCACTTCCAGTTTTTACATCCAAAACTATGATGTCCGCTCCTCCAGCTATTTTTTTACTCATTATACTGCTTGCAATTAAAGGTATAGAATCTACCGTTCCTGTTACATCCCTCAAAGCATATATTTTCTTATCTGCAGGTACAAGATTTTCACTTTGTCCAATAATTGCTATTCCTATCCTTTTTACCTGATTTATAAACTCCTCAAATCCTAAATTTGTTCTAAAACCTGGTATAGAATCCAATTTATCTATTGTTCCCCCAGTATGTCCAAGACTTCTTCCAGACATTTTGGCAATAGGTAAACCGTAAGCAGAAATTAAAGGTGCAAAGACAAGAGTAGTTTTATCTCCAACTCCTCCACTACTATGTTTGTCTACCTTTAAACCAGGAATATCTGATAGATCAACAATCTTTCCGCTTCTTGCCATTTTTAATGTTAAATAGGATATCTCTTCAGTAGTCATTCCTCTAAAATAAACTGCCATTAAAAAGGCGGACATTTGATAATCTGGGATTTCTCCATTAAGATAGTTATCAATAACAAAATCTATTTCTTCCCTTGTTAGAGCATCCCCATTTCTTTTTTTAATTATAATATCCACCATTCTCATCTTTATCACCTCAGCTCCTTTGAAAAACTTTCACCATCAAGTTCATTATCAACCCCAAAAATTTCAGCTATTGTTTTCCCAAGACATGCAAAGGTTGGTATAACTCCAAGGGATCTTGCATTTTTGAAAGACTTTGAGTAAATTAGCAAAGGTACGTATTCCCGAGAGTGATCTGTGCTTGGTGTAGTGGGATCATTCCCATGATCTGCAGTAATGACCAATATATCCTTTTCATTTAATTTTGTAAAAAGAAGAGGTAAAAATTCATCAAACTCAGTTAATGCTTTTGCAAAACCTTCTGGATTATTTCTATGACCATATAACATGTCAAAATCCACCAAGTTTGCAAATATTAAACCCTCATCAAATAAATCTAAAGCCTTCAAGATATTTTCCATACCTTCTTTATTATTATCCTGATGCATGCTATATGTTATCCCTCTTCCTGCAAATATATCTTCTATTTTTCCAATTCCAACTACATTATTACCATTATCTTTTAGATAATCAAGAAGGGTCTTTCTTGGAGGAGGTAAAGAAAAATCCTTTCTTCTTGGTGTTCTATAAAAATTCCCCTTTTCTCCTAAAAAGGGTCTTGCAATTACTCTCGCCACTGCATGCTCCCCCTGAAGAATTTCTCTTGCAATTTCACACATTCTGTACAGCTCTTCTACAGGAACAACTTCTTCATGACAAGCTATTTGAAAAACACTATCAGCAGAGGTGTATACAATTGGATAGCCAGTTTTGATATGTTCCTCTCCCAATTTTTGTATTATTTCAGTGCCAGAGGCAGGTATATTACCTAATGTTTTTCTACCTATTCTCTTTTCGAACTCTTCAATAATTTCCCTTGGAAATCCATTTGGATATACAGGGAATGGCTTATCTAAAATTATTCCTGAAATCTCCCAATGTCCAGTAGTGGTATCTTTTCCCGGAGATTTTTCCGCCATTTTTCCGTAATAGGATGTAGGTTCACTAATTGGATTTACACCGAGGATTGGATGAATATTTCCAAGTCCCATCTTTTCAAGATTTGGCAGTTTTAAACCACCAACTGCCTTTGCGGTATTAGCTAAAGTATTACTTCCTTCGTCATGGTATTTATACGCATCAGGTAACTCACCAATTCCAACACCATCTAATACTATTAATAAAACTCTCATTGGCTCCTCCTTAATAATGGATGAGAATTTTTATATATCTCATGAAGCCTTTTAGATGTAATATGTGTATAAATTTGAGTAGTGGATATACTGGCATGACCTAATAATTCTTGCACAATTCTTATATCTACTCCATGAGATAACAAATGGGTAGCAAAAGTATGTCTAAAGGTATGAGGAGAGACCTTCTTCGGCAGATTTAAAATTTGGGAATAAGTTTTAACTATTAACCATACTCCCTGTCTTGTTATTCTTTCTCCTTTTTTATTGAGAAATAGTGCCCTCTCTTTTTCTTTAGGTTTAAAAGTATGTCTTATTTCTAAATATCTTTGGATACTTTCTTTTGCATAATCTCCTAAGGGTATTATTCTTTCCTTTCCACCTTTTCCAAAACACTTAACTAATCCTTTTTCTAAATCTATATCTTCAATATTTAGATTTACAAGCTCAGAAACTCTCATTCCTGTTGCATATAAGGTCTCCAAAATAGCTTGATTTCTCTTCCCAAGAGGTGATAAAGTTGAGGGAATATCTAAGAAGTTTGACACCTCATTTTCATCTAAGTATTCGGGTAAATATTGAGGAATTCTTGGAGTAGAGATAAAATTTGCAAAATTCTTCTTAAGATATCCCTCTCTAACAAGAAATTTAAAAAATGATCTGATAGCTGAAATTTTTCTTGATATGGAACGGGGTGTATAATTTGCATGCAACAGAGATAAGTACTCTTGCCATATCTTTTTATTAAGCTCATTTATAGAAATATTATTCTTAGAAAGAAAATTTATAAAATCCTCCAGATCTTTCTTGTAAGAAAGAAAGGTATTTTCGGAAAGTCCTCTTTCATATTTTAAGTAAAATAGGAAATCCTTTAATTCATCCTTCATATTTTTTCTCTAATTTTGTATATTAATATACCTAATGCAACAGAAAGATTAAGAGACTCAACTTTACCAAACTTAGGAATTTTAACTAAAATATCGCAACTTTCTCTGACTAATCTATGCAAACCTTCTTCTCCTCCAATAACTAAAGCAAGTGGGAACTTATAATCTACTTCACTATATAGATTATCAGTATCTAAATCTGCCCCCACAATATACCATCCACTCTCTTTTAATTTTCTAATAAATTGATTAATATTCGTGGCCCTCACTATTGGAATATAACTCACTGCACCTGATGAAGTCTTATAAACTGTAGAAGTTACCTGAGAAGCTCTATCCTTAGGAATTACTACTGCTTTTGCTCCTCCAAACTCACAAGTTCTAATAGCTGATCCCAGATTATGCGGATCCTGAACATGATCTAATATAACTATAAAATCTTTCTTTTTATCTATAACATTTTCTATTTCGTCCCATTCGTAATATTTTATCTCAGATATATAACCTAAAACCCCTTGGGTATTGTCTTTTACTTCATCATCAATAATTTTCTTATCTACAAATCTTAACACTATTCCCTTTTCCTTTGCTAAGGAAATGATCTTACTTATTTTTTTGTCTTTGTGTATATCCTTTGCAATTAATATTTTATTAAAACTAATATCGCTATTCAAAGCCTCTAAAACAGGATTTTTCCCATAAATTTTATTCTCCATTATTCTTCTCCTTTGATAATAATGCTATTGAAAAAACTGCAATTCCCTCTCCCTTACCAATAACTCCTAATCCTTCATTAGTAGTAGCCTTTATATTAATTGTTGAATTAGGAACTTCTAAAAGATCTGCTAAGTTTCTTATTATATTTTCTCTATGGGGCATAATTTTGGGTTCTTCTGCGATAATCATAGAATCAATATTCTCTATGTAAAAATTACCTTCTTTTATTTTTTGCCTTATTACCTTTAAAAGTTCTGTACTTCTTATATTCTCATATTTTGGCTCAGTATTGGGGAAGAAAAAACCGATATCAGGAAGCCCCATGGCTCCTAATAATGCATCCATTATTGAATGGATTAATACATCTCCATCCGAGTGCCCTTTTAGTCCTTTATGAAAGGGAATTTCAATACCACCTAAAAATAGTTTTCTCCCTTCACAGAAGGGATGAATATCATAACCTATGCCAACTCTGTATATCTTTTCTTTATTATGCATTTTGCTAACTCCAAATCCTCTTTTGTAGTAATTTTAATATTCCATTGTTCTCCTTCTATTATATAAACAGGTATACCCAATCTTTCTACTAATACCGCATCATCGGTGCCATAAAAGTTATCTTTTTTAGCATTCTCATGGGCAGCCTTAATAATAGAAAACTCAAAAAATTGAGGAGTTTGTATCTGCCAAAGTTTTTCTCTCGGCAATGTACTCTCTACTCTTTTATCACTTCCAACTAATTTTATAGTATCCTTTACTGGAACTGCAGTTATAACTGCTTTTTTTTCTATACCTTCTTTTATAATTTTCTCTACAAGGCTTACAGATATAAATGGACGCGCCCCATCATGAATCAAAACATAATCGCATTGAGATATGGAATTTATCGCATTAAAAACAGAATCTTGTCTTTCTTTTCCTCCCTCTATTACATCCTTAACCTTCCTTAAATCCCAATCCCTTACAAGATCTTTTAGAATATTTATTTTCTTATCATCACTAACTAATAATACCTCGTCAATTCCATCTGTTTTTTCCAAAACAAGTAAAGAATAGTATATTACAGGTTTCCCATCTATTTCTTGTAACAGTTTATCCTCATTTCCAAATCTCCTACCCTTTCCGCCAGCAAGTAAAATTCCGATAATTTTCATTAAACCTTTTTCTCCTCCCTAACTCTTCCAAAAATAATCCTTCCAGCTGCTGTTTGAAACACACTTGTAACTGTGACTTTCACATTTGAACCTATATATTTCCTTCCATTTTCAACAACTACCATAGTACCATCTTCAAGATAACCTACTCCTTGACCTATTTCTTTCCCTTCCTTAATAATATTCAGCTGGATTTCTTCTCCTGGTAGATAGATAGGTTTTAGGGCATTTGCAAGTTCATTTATATTTAAGACTGTTACTCCTTCGATTTTGGCTAATTTATTTAAACCATAATCGTTAGTTACTATCTTTCCATTAAGAAATTTTGCTAATTTAATTAGTTTAGAATCTACACTATGAACATTTGGAAAATCTTTTTCAACTATTACTACTTGCTCTCCTAAATCCTTTCTTATTTTGGACAAATTGTCTAATCCATACCTTCCTCTATTCTTTTTTAGAGATTCTGAAGAGTCTGCTAACATTTGTAATTCTTTAAGTACAAAACGAGGTATAACTATTTTTCCCTCTATAAAATTTGTTCTTAATATATCTACAATTCTTCCATCTATAATGACGCTTGTATCTAATATCTTTACTGCTGGGAAATTAAAAATGTCTGAAAAAAGTCTTCTTCTTATATAAAAATAATAAAAGCCAATCAAGAAAAAAAGTGAGAAAAAAATCAATAAAAACAGTGAAATTTGTTTATTTCCACCCAAAATTAGCCATATTACTATAAAAATCAAACCAATAAATGGAACCACATTAGTTGCCAATAATAACTTTAATTCCTTTTTCATAAAAAATCATTCCTCCAAATAACTTTAGAAATAAATAATTAGAGAATTACTGATTTTTGAAGTCTTAGAAGTCCCTCTTTGATTCTTTTTGCTCTCACCTCCCCAATACCCTCGATACTATCGAGATCCTCTAAACTACTCTCAAGTATCTTGGGAAGATTTCCAAAATGTTTGATAATATTATCCATAACATTAGCAGGTATAAATGATAATCTACTAAGTAATCTATATCCTCGAGGAATAATAGTAATATTCAAATTTATATCCTCTTTGGAATATCCCAAATTTTCTCCTGCCACTATGGAGAAGGTTTGAAAATCTCCCTTAAAATTATTTATAAGATTTTCGTATATAGACTCATAATCGTCTTTCTTTGCATAATCCTTTACCACAAGAAGCCCCTCTTCATATACTCCAGCTAGTAGAGTCTCCAATTGTAATTCTATCAATCTACCCTCATTTCCCAGTTCTAAAAGATAAGTTTCTACTTCTTTTCCAATAGCGATAAGCATTCCGATTCTATGTAAATAGAAAAGTACCTCTGAAATAGTAACTTGATTTTCTAACTCCAAGGTATTTAATCTTTGTTGAAGGTTATCAAATATATTCCTATATCTTTCTAAGGTTTGTAATGCCTGAGTTGATTTTGCTAAAATTTCTTCAACATCTCTTAATCTATATTTCCAGTCGTTTTGGTATAGGGTTATTGTATCCTTTCTTTGGGATACACTAATAACCAGTTGACCAGTCTGTCTTGCAACTCTTTCCGCAGTTGCGTGCCTCGCGCCTGTTTCCTGGGATGGTATATTTGAGTCAGGAAGAAGTATTACATTTGCAAAAAGAATTTTTTTGCAATCCTTACTTAAAATAATAGCTCCATCCATTTTTGAAAGCTCATATAATTTATTTGGAGTAAAATCAATATCTAAGGGAAAGCCCCCATTCATTAAAGGTTTGATCTTATCAAGGTCCCCAATAACAATTAACGCTCCAGTTTTAGCTTTTAAAATTTGCTCTAAAGCCTCTCTTAATAGAGTTCCAGGGGCAACAGTTTTAATAGCATTAATAGCAAATTTTTTAAGTTCCATTATTCTCTCCCCCAAACTATTTTTGCCCCCTCTTCAATGCTTGAAATAGGAAATAACATGATATCTTTAAACTTTGAAATACTTTCTGTTCTTGGTAGTATTACCTTTTTAAAGCCAAGTTTGTGGGCTTCTTTTATTCTTTTTTCAATATTACTTACTGATCGCACCTCTCCCCCTAAGCCAACCTCCCCAAAAACTACAGTATCTTCTGGAAATACATTATCATAATATGAAGAAATTAAAGAAAATGCAATACCTAAATCGATTGCAGGTTCATTAATTTTTATTCCTCCAATTACATTAAAAAATACATCCTTATCAAAAAGTTTTAAATTTAGTTTTTTCTCAAGAATTGCTATTATCATCGCCAGTTTATTTATATCTACACCTATGCTAAGCCTACGTGGAAATGTAGTATTACTTCTACTTATTAATGATTGTATCTCTACCAAGATAGACTTTGTCCCTTCAATCACAGGAACCACTAAAGAACCTGATATGTTTTTATTTCTTCCTTCTAATAATTTCTTAGATACATTAGAAACTTCCACAAGACCATCGTTTCTCATCTCATATAGGGCAAGATCATTTGTGGGTCCAAATCTATTTTTAATAGCTCTTAGTATTCTTAGCTCTTGATATCTTTCCCCTTCTAAATACAAAACCACATCCACTAAATGTTCTAATAATTTTGGACCTGCAATATCTCCTTCTTTTGTAATATGCCCAATTAGAAAAAGAGCAGTATTTTTTTTCTTTGCAACTCTCATTAATCTTGAAGTACATTCTCTAATTTGTACAACACTACCAGGAGATGTAGGGAATTCATCAGAATAAATAGTTTGTATTGAGTCAATAATAACCAATGAAAAATTCTCTCTATTTAGTATATCTAATATTAGTTCTAAATTATTTTCAGCCAAAAATTTTACAGGAGGTATTTTAGATGAAATTCTTTCCGCTCTGTATTTTATCTGAGATAAAGATTCTTCACCTGATACATAAAGAACATTGTAACCATTTTCTTGTAAAGAAAACGCAAGCTGAAGTAATAAAGTAGATTTTCCAATACCAGGCTCACCTGCAAGGAGTAAGAGAGAACCAGGAACAATACCCCCTCCTAATAAATCATCAAATTCTTTAAAATTACTTATTATTCTTTTAGTCTCAGCTAAGTCTACATCCTTTAAATAATATGTTTTAGCTTCAAGTCTTGTTTCTTTTCTTTGTGATGGCTCTTCCTTTACTTCTACTAATGAGCCAAAAGTACCACAGTTAGGACATTTTCCAAACCATCCTATTGATTCGTAACCGCAAACCTGACATACATACTTTACCTTTAGCTTTGTCATTAAATTTCAAGCATTATCTGTTTGCTACTAAGGTCACCTTCTTGAATTCTATTCTATTATTTTCTTTATCAAACTCTGCTCTTACAACATCCCCCTCATTAAATCTTCCTTCTAAAATATATTCAGCTAATGGATCTTCAATATAGGCTTGAATAGTTCTCTTAAGTGGTCTTGCACCATATAGTGGGTCATATCCTTTATCAACCAGGAAGGCTTTGACCTCATCGTCAACCTCTAATGTGATCTTTTTCTCCTTTAATCTTTCTATAACTGGTTTTAATAATATTTCTACAATCTTCTTAAGATCGTCTCTTGTTAATGGACGGAAGAATACAATCTCATCTAATCTGTTCAAAAATTCTGGTCTGAAGTATTTCTTTATCTCACTCATTATTAAGCTTTTAATATTTTCAAAGGACTTTTCCCTATCTTCCTTAGAAGCAAAGCCTAGTGTAGATTCCTGCTTGAAGTACTCAGCTCCAAAATTAGAGGTCATTATAAGTATAGTATTCTTAAAGTCTACTTTTCTTCCTTGTCCGTCTGTAAGCTGTCCATCATCCATAATCTGTAATAGTATATTGAATATATCAGAATGAGCCTTTTCTATTTCATCAAAAAGAACTACAGAATAAGGTCTTCTATGTACTTTTTCTGTGAGTTGACCACCTTCTTCATATCCCACATAGCCTGGTGGTGCTCCAATTAATCTTGAAACTGTATGTCTTTCCATATATTCAGACATATCAAGTCTGATAAGGGCATTTTCATTTCCAAAGAGATACTCTGCTAATGCTCTTGCAAGCTCAGTCTTTCCAACACCAGTAGGACCTAAGAATAAAAAGGCTCCTATAGGTCTCTTTGGATCTTTTAACCCTGATCTTGATCTTCTTATTGCTTTGGATACAACTTTTACTGCCTCGTCTTGAGATATAATTCTTTTATGTAATTCTTCCTCCATCCTTAGCAGTCTTTCTCTTTCCTCCATTAATAGTTGTGCCACAGGAATTCCAGTCCATATTGATACAACTTGAGCTACATCTTCAGGTGTAACAACTCTTTCTTCCACCGAAGATGTATCTTCAAGATTTCTTATGTACTCCTCCAATTTTCTCTCATCATCCCTTAGTCTTGCAGCAAGCTCATAATTTTGATTCTTAATTGCAATTTCTTTTTGTTCTCTAATTCTCTGCAATTCTTTCTCTAAATTGCTGAAGGCAGAGTTTTTAACCCTCATTAGCCTTACTCTCGCTGATGCTTCGTCTATAATATCAATAGCTTTGTCAGGTAAGAATCTATCTGTAATATATCTAACGGAAAGTTTAACTGCTTCCTCTATGGTCTCATCAGGAATTTTTACCCTATGGAAGTTTTCATACCTTTCTCTTAACCCCTTCAAAATCTGAATAGTCTCCTCGTAAGTTGGCTCCATTACTCTTACGGGTTGGAATCTTCGTTCTAATGCACCATCTTTTTCAATATATTTTCTGTATTCGGTAGGTGTAGTTGCTCCAATTAACTGGATCTCACCTTTAGCTAAAGATGGCTTTAAAATATTTGCTGCATCCACTGCACCTTCTGCAGCACCTGCTCCAACTAAGGTATGTATCTCATCAATAAAGAGTATTACATTCTTTGCCATCTTTACTTCTTCTATTATTCTCTGCATTCTTTCCTCAAATTCTCCTCTATATTTAGTACCTGCAATTATTGTTCCCATATCTATAGCAACAATTCTCTTATTCATGAGAACCTCAGGTACCTCATTCATAACAATTTTTTGTGCCAATCCTTCAACAATAGCAGTTTTACCAACTCCTGGCTCTCCTACTAATACAGGATTATTCTTGGTTCTTCTGCTAAGTATTTGAATAATTCTCTCCAATTCCTTCTCTCTACCAATTATGGGATCAAGCTTTCCTTGTCTTGCAAGCTGAGTTAAATCTCTACCAAATTCATCTAAAGTAGCAGTAATTGGTTTTCTCTTCCTTTGTGTGGTTAATCCTCTACTTCTTAGTTTACTTGGATCGATAGGTTCACCTAATATTTTTAAAATTTCAATAGTTACATCTTCAAGCCTTACTCCCATCTCTTCCAAGACATGAGCTGCAACACCCTCTCCCTCTTTTAATAGTCCTAACAATAAGTGTTCTGTACCTATGTAATTATGATTAAGTTCTTGAGCAGACTCCGAAGCATATTCTAAGACCTTTTTAGCTCGAGAAGTAAAGGGAAGTGCTCCATAGGAGGTCCCATCTCCACGACCAATAAGACGCTCAATTTCTGCCCTCAAGTAATTAAGATCCAATCCCAAGTTGATTAGGGCTTGGGCAGCAACTCCCCCTTCTTCACGAATAAGACCTAATAGAATATGCTCAGTCCCAACTGTAGAGTAGTTGAGTCTTCTTGCCTCCTCTTGTGCCAATAAGAGTACTCTATATGCTCTTTGTGTTAGTTTGTCCATCATAATATATGCACCTCCTTAATACACTTCCCTATACTATTTTATAACTTTTGAAAACTTCACGCAATAAATTTGCTCGCAAAATTTCTATGTGGGGAGATTTTAGACTCCCACCATATCTCATTTGAAGATGGACTGGATGAACCAATATAAAAAGAACATCAATAAGTTTCACAGGGATGGACACAATTCCAAGATATTTACCCAATCTTATATTTGAAAGCAATTCCAAAGCCCCAATAAAACTTAATAACTTGCTATATTTTATCATTCCTACAGATTTACTCACCAAATCCTCTAAAAATATTTTATCTTCTTCCATTAAGTAATTTCTTGCCTCTCTCTCTTTCTCTACAATTTTATTTATAATTCTCTTTACTTTTGTCTCTAAAGTACCTGAAGATGATATTCCAGACTCTATAGTTATTTTAAATAGACTTCCAATAGTGTAATCATATTCCTCATAAAGCTTTACTAAATTAATTTTATTTTTCTTTAAATATGAACTTAGAGAAGAAAGTTCACCACTCTGAGAAAGCCCAGTTAATTGAATTATAGAAGTTATTTTTATTCCATGACCCCAATTTTCTATAGATGATGTAATATAACCCAATTTAGGTTCATACGCAAATTTAAAATATTGTGAAAAAATGTCTTCCAAATTAAAAAGCTCAAACAAACTATCTTCATAATCAAAACCAGCAACAAGTTTTTGGAATTGGAAGTGTTCTTCTTCATTTATCAAAATGCTTGTAGCTCCCTTTTTATCTATCAATAAGCTTTTACCTTCATTATTCTTAATTTCATTATCAATAATACCCTTTTCCACTAATGAAATTGCTATATTATGGGGTACTTTTTCAAAATTTATATAGTTAAAATTTTTTAAAAAACTATCATTTTTTAAACACCAATCAATACTATTCAAAAATCTTTTTCTTTTCTTTTCATCAAGCTCCTCAGGAAAAGGAAAATCCGCCACATTTCTTAACAGGCGGATTTTCGTCCTAATAAATACATCTCTATAAGAAAAATCATCATTAATCCAGCCCAAATATTTATATACAAAATTATTCATGACTTCAACCCTTCTCCAAATTTTTTAAATAGTCTCTAATCTTAGCTGCCTTCTCATAATCCTCCTCTTCTATAGCTTTTGATAAGAGAATCTTACTTCTTAATATTTCCTCTCTTTTATCGCCATGGAAAAGAGGTGTCTTCCCTTTGTAGACCTTTTTGCCATGTATTTTCTCAACTAATTTATTTATTTCATCACCAAAAGTTTTAACACAGTTAAAGCATCCTACTTTTTTGCTCTCTAAAATTTCATCTAATGATCTGCCACAAGTAGGACACCTTTTAACATCTCCAAAATTTTTATCAAATATATTTAATAACATATTAAAAGTCTCACCTAACAATTTTTTATAAATATCAATAAAACAATTCCTACAGAGAGATAGTTTTTTTGTTTTATCTCCCTCATTTATTACTATAAAATATTCCGCCTGCTCCTTCTTACAATTTTGACAGAGCATATTCAACTAATCTTTTGAATAAAGTATTTATGTATTCTGAGATCCTCAGTAAGTTCTGGATGAAAAGTTAAACCTAAAATATTTCCTTCTTCCACAAAAACAGGCTTTTCATTAAAAGTAGCATGTACCTTAACTTTTTCTCCAACGCTTAATATTTGAGGAGCTCTAATAAAAACTGATTCAAAGGGAGCATCTCCCAAAATAGGAATATTTAGATAAGTTACAAAACTTTCTCTCTGTCTACCATAAGCATTCCTTGATATAGTAATATCTAAAACGCCAAGAGTTTCTTGCTCTGGATGATTCTCTATATGTTTAGCCAATATAATTAATCCAGCACAAGTTGCCATTATAGGGAGTCCATTCCTAATTTTTTCTCCCAAATAATCAAACATGTCCATATTTTTCAATATGGTTAAGAAAGTTGTGCTTTCTCCACCAGGCAAGATTAATCCATCTATAAAATCTAAGTCTTTTGCTTTCTTAACAAGAACGCTTTCAATATTTAATCTTTCAAGTGATTTTTTATGTTCTTCAACAGAACCTTGAATTGCTAATATTCCTACCTTCATTTTTACCAACCTCTTACTTGTAATAAATCTTTATCTGAAAGTTGTCTAACATCTATACCAGGCATTGGCTCACCTAAGTCTTCTGATATTTCCGCAAGAATATAAGGATCATTGTAATAAGTTACGGCAAGAACTATTGCTCTTGCTCTCTTTTTAGGATCCTTTGATTTAAAGATACCAGAACCAACAAATACACCATCAGCACCAAGTTGCATCATCAATGCAGCATCCGCAGGAGTTGCTATTCCACCAGCTGCAAAATTGACTACTGGAAGTCTTCCTAACTTCTTCGTCTCTATGACGAGATCTAAAGGAGCTCCTAATTCTTTAGCTTTTGTCACTAATTCTTCATCTGGAAGGAGTGCAAGACTTCTTATCTCATCCATTATTTGCCTCATATGTCTTACTGCCTCAACCACATTTCCTGTTCCTGCCTCACCTTTTGTTCTAATCATTGCTGCTCCTTCTGCTATTCTTCTTAGAGCTTCTCCTAAGTCTCTTGCTCCACATACAAAAGGCACCTTAAACATATGTTTATTTATATGATATTTTTCGTCCGCAGGAGTTAAAACCTCGCTTTCATCTATAAAGTCAACGCCTAAGGCTTCTAATATTTGAGCTTCAACGAAATGCCCAATTCTAACCTTTGCCATTACAGGTATACTAACAGCGGACATAATTTCCTTTATTTTCTTAGGATCTGCCATTCTTGCTACTCCACCTTGTGCCCTTATATCCGCAGGTACCCTTTCTAATGCCATAACTGCAACAGCTCCTGCACTTTCAGCAATTTCTGCTTGCTCTGCATTAGTTACATCCATTATTACTCCACCTTTTAGCATTTGTGCAAGCCCTCTTTTTACCTTTTCGGTTCCTATTAATATTTCCATTATTATATACCCCCTTTCAATTTTAATTATACATCATATACTCCCATTTTTTTATTTTGTCAAAATAAAGTTTTATGATTCTTTATGTAAATACATATAAATCTTCTCTCCCAAATTCTTAGGAATTCCTTTTATATTTACTAATTCATCTAAGGAAGCCTTTTTCAATTCATTTATACTACCAAACTTATCCAGTAATATTTTCATTCTCTTTTCACCTAAGCCAGGAATATTTAAAATTTGACTATTTATAATCTTCTTACCTCTTAATTTTCTATGGTATGAAAGAGCAAATCTATGGGCTTCATCTCTAACATTTTGTAAGATATGTAAAGCAGGTGAATCCTTTTCCAATTTTATAGGATCCTTCTTACCTGGAACATATATTTCTTCCTCTCTCTTAGCTAATGCAATAATTAGTTTGGGATATATATTATATTTTTTAAACACCTCTAAGACTGCATTTAACTGTCCTTTCCCTCCATCTATTAATATTACATCTGAAATTTCATCTTCTTTATCATTAAGCCTTCTCTCCATAACTTCCTGAAGCATTTGATAATCATTTGGTTCTTCATCAGTAAATTTTATCTTGTATCTTCTATATCTATCTTTGTAGGGCAATCCTTTATAAAAAACGACTCTCGATCCTACCGCTTCTTTACCCTGAAGATTGGATATATCATACCCTTCAATCCAAAGAGGAATTGAATCAAGATTGAAAATTTTTTGTAATTCTAATAATCCTCTCCATATCTTATCCTTTTTAATCTCAATTATATTCAAGTCCTTTAAAGCCATATCCATTAGCTCAATTTCTTCTCCCTCTGGAAGCTTTATGCTTACATGAATACCTTTTTTATTAGATAAAAATTTTTCCAGATCTTCTTTTTCCTCTTCCAAATCTACTGGAATGATAACTTTACTTGGGATATCCCTTTGGGAATAATATTGAGTTAAAAATCCAGTAAGAATTTCTTTTACTGATATATCTTCGGTATGAGGAATCTTTAAAGTATGTAATCTTTTCTCCACTAATTTACCTTCCCTTATAAGATAGACTAATGCTTTAGCGGTACCATCCTCACGAACAATCTGAATTAAATCCTTATCTTCATTGTTAAAGGAGATAATTTTCTGCTTTTCACCAAGATTTTGTAAATATCTTATCTGCTCTCTATACTTAATGGCTTTTTCAAACTCTAATTTTTCTGCAGATTGTCTCATTTTTTCCATAAGTATCTTTATCAATTCTTGATATTTTCCTTCTAAGAATAATAGAACTTCATCAACAATCTTCTTATACTCTTCCTGAGTAATATATCCTTGACATGGAGCATAACATCTTTTCAAATCATAATAGATACATGGTCTTTTAGGCTTTTTATTAGGTAAATTCCACTTACAACTCCTAAGATTAAATATCTTTTTAACTATTGAAATAGTTTCCCTTACTGTACTCCCCTGGGGAAATGGTCCAAAATATCTTGCATTATCATTTTCAATTCTTCTTGAAAGAATTAATCTTGGATATGGTTCATTAAGAGTTAGCTTTAATAATGGATATTGTTTGTCATCTCTTAATTGCACATTAAATATGGGTTTATTCTTTTTGATTAATACGGATTCTAATAGGAATGCTTCCACTTCAGAATCGGTAATAATGTAGTCTAAATCCTTTGCTCTTTTTAAGATTAATTGGCTTTTGATAGAATTGTCTTTAAAATAAGAAAGTACTCTTTTTTTGAGGGATTTAGACTTTCCAACATAAATTACTCTTCCCTGGGTATCCTTAAAGATATATACCCCTGGAGCCTCAGGAAAACTTAATGCTTTTTCATATAAGGAATTCTCAGTCATTTTTTTGATAAATTTTATATATTCAGAGCAAAAAAGTCAAGAATATAAAAAATGATATAATAATAAAAAACTTTGGAGGAAAAAATGGACCAGAAAATTTTAGGAATGATTTTATTGTTAATAGGTATCTTTTTGACACTAATTAACTTTCATCTTTTATCTGGCTCATCAATCATATTTATTTTTGCTATTTCCTTTCTCTATATGTATAAGAGGTTTGGTAAGAATATAGGCTTTTTGATTCCAGGATGCATATTAACAGCAGTAGGAATATATTTATTATTAAGAGATCTTGTTTATGTAGAAGGAATATACTTTCTCCCACTCTTAGGTCTCTCCTTTATAGCTATATATTTTGTACATACTTCAAAATTTTCAAAATATTCTGGTGAGAGGTACTGGCCATTATATCCGGGTATTATTTTAACCACAATAGGGTTAATTTTAATATTTCAAGAAAAGCTTTCTAATTATATTAATCTTTTAATTCCAATTACACTTATTATAATTGGAATAAGCTTACTCATCAAAAGAAGATAGAGCTTTTATATCTATAAAAATTCCCAAAATTTTTCAAAAAATAACAAACCTTTACCATTCATAAATAAATCTACCCAAAGTATATTTTTAGTGAAAATATTTTTTAAAGGAGGATTTTCTTATGAGAAGATTTAAAAGTTTACCACTCCTTCTCCTAATCTCCTTTTTGCTCATTTCTACCCTTATAGGTTCTGCTCAAGAAAAAGTAAAGATCAGAGCTGTGACTTACTTTACAGGTGAGGATCCATGGACAGCAGTATGGCAGAGTGTAATAAAAGATTTCATGAAAAGGTATCCAAATGTGGAAATAATTGACGAAGCAACTCCAACCTCAGGTGATTTGATAAGAACAAAGATAAAAACAGATTATGCCTCAGGTAACGAACCAGATGTAGCATTTTTCTTTGTTGGAGCAGATGCAGAACCCCTTTTAAAAACAGGAAAAGTTTATTCTTGGGATGAAGAATTAGAAAAAGATAAGGATTGGGGTAAAAATTTCTATAAGGGAGCTTTAGAATTTTGTAGATATAAAGGTCCAATAAAGGAATATGATGGAAAGATATATGCTTTGCCTACTATTGGATTTTATGAAGGATTGTTTGTAAATAAGGATCTATTTGATAAATACAAGCTGGCACTTCCAACAACTTGGACCAATTTATTGAAAGCTATTAGTACGTTCAAGGCAAAAGGGATAATACCCATTGCAGGCTCTATTCTTGATTCATACTATTTAATTGAAACTTTAGTACTTTCTGCTGGAGGACCAGAGGGACATAATACCCCATTCCATCCTTCTTGGGAGGCAGGCTTGGAATATATAAAGAAATTGTACCTTTTAGGTGCATTTCCAAAGGATGCATTAACTCTTAAAGATGAACAGGCAAGAGAATTGTTCTATGAAAAGAAGGCTGCAATGATGATAAATGGATCATGGTGTGTAGGTGGACTGAAGGATAAACTAAATACTGTGATTATGCCAGTTCCTGTTATACCTGGAGGTAAAGCAGATCCTACAGATATAATTGGTGGTTTTGGTTCTGGTTGGTATGTAAGTAAAGAATTAAATGAGAAAAAGGGAGGAATTCCTGCTAAATTTGTTAAATATATTACTTCACCAGAGGTAGAAGCCAAATTCATTGCTGTTGGAGGTGTACCCGCAATAAAGTGCAAGGTTGAGAATGTTTCTCCTGCTGCTCAAACTGGATATGATATGATGGAAAAAGCTCGCACAGTATCTATGCCTATTGATGCCCAAATTACACCAGAGGCATTCACATATATAAGAACTAATCTTGCTTATGTGGTAACTGGAAAGAAGACAGCCAAGAAACTATTAGAGGAAGCAAGAAAAATTCATGAGAGTGCCAAGCAATAATTAAACTTTGGGGGTGCCTTTTTAGGCACCCCACTCTTTCAATAAGGAGGCTATGAAAAGTGGTATTTAAAAATAAAAAATATGCAATAATTTTTCTACTTCCAGCATTAATCTTAACAGGTATATTAATTTATTATCCTCTCTTTGCAACTATTTATTATAGCTTTTATAACTGGAGAGATTTTTCAAACTTCAGAAGCTTTATTGGATTGGAGAATTATAAAAGACTTATTGAAGATATTGCAGTACATAAAGCTCTTCTTAATACTATGATTATGTTAATTGCAGTAATAATATTTCAAATAGGAATTGCTCTTATTCTTGCTCTATTAGTACACTCAATATCTAAGGGATACAAATTTTTTAGGACTGTTTACTTTTTCCCTGTTGCTATCTCTGGAACAGCAATCGGACTTATGTTTTATTTAGCTTATGGATATGATTATGGATTTTTAAATTCTATCTTAACATCCTTAGGAAAGGAAAAGATTGTATGGATAACAGAAAATAGTGCCCTAATAATGGTACTAATACCAATTATATGGCAATATGTAGGCTTCTATTTTGTGATATTCCTATCCGCTCTCTCTAAAATACCTCAAGATTTTTATGATTCTGCTTTAATTGATGGTGCCTCCAAATTTCATAGAGCAATTTATATATCAATTCCATTAATTTGGGATGTAATTTCTGTAGCTATTTCTCTTGCTATAGTAGGAACTTTTAAGGTTTTTGATATTGTTTATGTTATAACTGGTGGAGGTCCAATGAATGCCAGTCAAGTTTTAGGAACATACCTCTATAATGTAGCCTTCACAGGACAAAATCAAGGATATGCTTCTACAATTGGCACATTAATTATCATATTGGGAGTTATATTATCAATTTTTGCTAACAGAGTTCTAAAAAGAGATAGAATCACTTATTAGATAGGAGGAAGTTATGGCTAAGGGAAAATTGTCAGTTTTTAGTATTCTAAGCTACATAGTTCTGGTTTTTTGGGCAATAACAACTATTTTCCCATTCTTGTGGGTCATTAACAACTCCTTTAAATCTACATCAGAAATTTTACTTAATTCCCTTTCTTTACCAAAGGAAATCTCCTTAAAAAATTATCAACAATTAGGAAACTATGGCAATATCAATATGTTTCGAGGATTTATAAATAGCTTCATTATATCTGGAAGCGTAGTCTTATTAGTGTTGTTATTATCTAGTTTAGCTTCTTTTGTCCTATCAAGATTTGAGATCAAAACAGGGATAATAAAATCCTTTTTTACCTCCGCTATGTTGGTTCCAGCTTTCTCTATAGTAATTCCTGCTCTTGTCTTATTTAGAAAAATAGGCATAGGTGGTAGTCATCTATCTTTAATCATAACTCAAACTGCTTTAAATCTCCCCTTCGCAATTTTAGTACTCTCAAGTTTCATGACCACCCTTCCAAAAGAATTGGAAGAGTCCGCTTTAATCGATGGAGCAAATTTGTTAACTATTCTTTTTAAAATAATCTTTCCTCTATCAATTCCTGGTATTATAACTGTAGCAATTTTTGTATTTCTATGGTCATATAATGACCTATTTATGTCTATGATATTTATCCCAACAAGAGACAAACAACCCATTTGTGTTCTTCTCTCTTTAGTCTCAAGTATATACGGTACCAATTATGGCGCTATGATGGCAGCTCTTGTAATAACAATAATACCTGTCATAATAATTTACATGCTTTTACAAGAATTTGTAATAAGAGGATTGACTGCAGGTGCGATTAAGGGTTAACCTTAAAGAAAGTAAATGTTAATTATGTGGGGGTGATATATATAGTAAATGTCCTTATTGTGGAGGACGAAGAAATAACCAGAGAGGGGCTCAAAAAGTTTATAAACTGGCAAAAATTCAACTGCAAATTAATTGGTACAGCAGAAGATGCTTTCGAAGGTTTGTATTTAATAGAAAAGTTTAAACCCGAAATAATAATAACAGATATTGTAATGTCTGGAATAAGCGGATTAGAAATGATAAGACGAATAAAAAATAAAAATCAAAAGAGTAAGATTATAATTATTACTGCCTATAGAAACTTAAGTTATGCACAAGAAGCGGTAAAACTTGGAGCATTTAGATTATTATTCAAACCTATAAAAATTGAAGAGTTAGAAGAAAGTATTAAAGAGGCATTAGAAGATATGGATATGGAATTATATTTAAAAGAGGAAGAATTCTATGAATTTATTATAAACCAGTTGAAAGCAGTAACTCATAGAGATAATTTTAGTTTTTTGATTAGAAAAATAATTGAATATATAGTACAAAATTATAATAAAAATTTAACTCTTAATGATTTATCAGAGCAGTTTTTTATAAGTTATTGGCATTTGTCGAAACTTATAAAGAAAGAGCTTAATATTAATTTTAACCAACTTCTTAATATGGTAAGGATTGAAAAGGCTAAAATCTTTTTGAGAATGCCAAGGTATAAAATTAGTGAGATAGCGGAATTGGTAGGATATAACGATGTAACTTATTTTTGCAAAGTATTTAAAAAACTAACCGGAAAAAGTCCTTATGAATATCGCAATGAAAAGGTTATATAATAAACTATCATTAAGAAAAAAACTCATTATTATCTTCATTATAATTCTGATTACCCCTTCTTTTATCTTTTTCTATATTAATTCTATTACAGTAGATATCTTAAAGAGCAAACTACTTGATGCTTACCAAACCAATTTAAAATTAATTAGTTTTTATATCGAAAATAAAATAGAAGATCTTTATAGGTTCACTCAAGAAATTCTTTATAATAATTTTCTATATGGAGCCAATAAAGATATTATGAAAATATCTGATAAAAATGAAATTGCCTTTTACGATTTTAGAGGAAAAATAGAGGATTTTTTAAATTCTGTCCTTTTTTCAAGAAATGACGTAACTTCTTTGGCTTTTATGTTTTCTTCCAAGAAATTCCTTTTTTATGTCTCCCGCTCTTCACAACTATTTCCAGAATATTTAGTAAAAACCCTGTATTCAAAAAGCATAAACCTTAAAGGAGAACCTTTGATTTATGTGGATTTTTCACCTAATAATGAAGCGGATATTTATATATCAAGGATAGTATATGACAGAAATACTTTAAAAGAAATAGGATTACTAATAGTAAAGCTAAATCCTTACATAATCTTTGAAAGTGTAAAATTCATGAATGAGTTAAATGCAAAAGATGTAATTTTTGTGAGTAACAATAGAGTTATATACTCATTAAATAATAAAGAATTAATTGGGAAAAGAGTAATAAATGATAATTTAAAAGGGGTTATATATCTTACGACTGATGTAAATAATATAAACTGGAGTATATACTTATCTATTTATGAAAAGAATATTTTAGAAAAAGTTTCTCCCATTAGTAGATTTTTGTTTTTACTGTTTTTTGTTATCATATTAATTCTCTTTCTTGTAATTAATTTTCTTTATAGAGATATCATGATGCCGATAAATAAGCTAATAGAAGCCATGAAAAAAGTAGAAAATGGAGATCTAAATGTAAAATTAGAATCCATAAGGAATGATGAATTGGGTTTTTTAATAAACTCCTTTAACAATACCATATTGAAAATAAAAAATCTTATTGATTCTGTATACAAGGCTCAATTATTAGCTAAAGATTCTCAGATTAAAGCTCTACAGTCAAAAATGAATCCACATTTTATTTTTAATACTTTAGAAATGATTAGTTGGAAGGCAAGATTTTTAGGAGCAGAAGAGGTAACAGAAATGATTGATGCCTTCTCTAATATTCTTGAGGCTCACATGAATAAACAAGATAGATTCTTAATAGATCTTAAGGAAGAATTGAAATATTTAGATAGTTATATTTATTTAATGTCCAAGAGAGTTAAAAGAATAACATATAAAAAGTACATAGATAAAGATTTATTAAACTATAAAATACCAATTCTTACTCTTCAGCCTATAGTGGAAAATGTATTTAAACATGCCTTTAAATCCAAAAATTCAAATAACGAAAATATATTAATAGTCAAAGGATTTAAAGAAGGTAATGATTTAATTATATCAATTGAAGATAATGGAAAAGGCATGGAAGAGGAAGAATTATTATTAATACGAGAGTCCCTTAATAATGAGAGCGATAATAAAGGATTATCAAATGTACATAAGAGAATAAAACTACTTTTCGGAGAAAACTATGGTCTAAATATAGATAGTAACATTGGTAAAGGCACTATAATTACCATAAAGCTACCTCTTATAAAATAGTAATTCATCATTTATTAAACTTTAAAACTCACAATTGTTATGATATAATACCCCTGTAAAAATTAAAATAATGTTTTGAAAATTGGCGAAGGTGCTTTGGTTAAAAACAAAGCACCTTTTTCTTTTTATAAATAAACATAAAAGGAGGAATTAAAGATGGATAAGAGTAGCATAAAAATAGTGGATACTACTTTAAGAGATGGAGAGCAGACAGCTGGTGTGGTTTTTTCAAAAACAGAGAAAGTACAAATTGCAAAAATGTTAGATGAAATTGGGGTACATCAAATTGAGGCAGGAATACCAGTTATGGGAGGAGATGAGGAGGAGGCTATTAAAGCTATTGTAAAAGCCGGATTAAAAGCAAGTATTATGGGTTGGAATAGAGCCGTAATTAGTGATATTGAAGCATCACTAAGATGTGGCGTGGATGCAGTAGCTATCTCTATTTCCACATCTGATATACACATAAAATATAAATTAAAAAAGACGAGAGAATGGGTATTAGAAAGTATGGTTAAAGCTTGTGAATTTGCAAAAAAACATGGTGTATACGTATCTGTAAATGCTGAAGATGCATCAAGAACTGACATGGAATTCTTAATAAAATTTGCAAAGGCTGCTAAGGAGGCAGGAGCTGATAGATTAAGATTTTGTGATACTGTGGGTATTTTAGAACCTTTTACTACATACGAAATAATAAAAAAATTGATAGATGAAGTAGGTATACCTATTGAGATGCATACTCATAATGATTTTGGAATGGCAACAGCTAATGCTTTAGCTGGAGTCAGAGCAGGAGCAACTTACGTGGGAGTAACTGTAAATGGATTAGGAGAAAGAGCTGGTAATGCAGCATTAGAAGAGGTAGTTATGGCACTTAAGTATATTTATAATGTGGATTTAGATATAAAGACTCACAAATTAAAGGAACTGTGTGAGTATGTAGCAAAAGCATCTGCGAGAGAAATACCTGTAAATAAGGCTATTGTAGGTAAAAATATATTTGCTCATGAATCAGGCATACACGCAGATGGAGTTCTAAAGTATCCAAAAACTTATGAAGTATTTACTCCAGAGGAAGTTGGTGGAGAAAGACAGATAGTAATTGGTAAACATTCAGGGACCCATGCATTGATTAGAAAATTCCAAGAATATGGAATTCAATTAAGTGAAGAAGATGCAACTGAACTTTTAAAATCAGTTAGAGCTCTCGCAGTTGAATTAAAAAGACCACTATTTGATAAGGAATTAATGTATCTATATCAAGATTATATGAAATCAAAAATGGAAAAGGAGTAGTAAATTATGGGAAAGACTATTAGTGAAAAAATTTTTTCAAAACAGTCAGGTAAAGACGTAAAAGCAGGAGATCTTGTTATAGCAACTATATCTGCTATGATGGGGCAAGATGGCACATCCCCACTGGCAATAAAAGTCTTTGAAGAACTTGGTGGAGAAAGGGTAATTAATAATGAAAAAGTTCTTTTGGTATTAGATCATTCCGCACCACCACCAAATGAAGGGGTTGCAAATTTACATAAACTAATGAGAGACTTTGCCTACAAACATAATCTTAATTTATCTGAGATTGGTGAGGGAGTTTGTCATCAAGTTTTTATGGAAAGGGGATTTGCTACTCCAGGAAGTCTGATTATAGGGGCTGATTCCCATACATGTACATATGGAGCATTGAACTGCTTTTCAACTGGTGTAGGATCAAGCGAACTTGCAGCAGCAATGTATACAGGCAAATTGTGGTTTAAGGTTCCAGAATCTGTAAAAATTATTTTAAATGGAAAATTAAAAAAGGGAGTAACAGCAAAAGATGTGATTTTATATCTTGTAGGCTACTTTAAAGTAGATGGATTAACTTATAAGGCTGTAGAATTTGATGGAGAGGTTATAAGAGATTTGTCCATCGATGGAAGAGCTACTATTACAAATATGGTTGTAGAAATGGGAGCAAAGGCTGGGATCATGCCCTTCGATGAGAAAACAATGTACTTCTTTAAAGAAATTGGCTTAGATATTAGGGAAGGAATATCCGCAGACCCAGATGCTACTTATTTAGAAACATATACTTTTGACTTAAGTAATTTGGAACCACAAATTGCTCTTCCCCATCAAGTAGACAATGTATTGCCTATATCAAAAGTAGATAAAATAAAGATTCATGAAGCTTATATTGGAACATGCACTAATGGTAGATTAGAAGATCTAAGGCTTTCTGCTAATTTGTTGAAGGGCAAAAAAATAGCAAAAGGGGTAAAATTTATAGTTGCTCCAGCCTCAAAAAGGATCTATCTTCAAGCATTAAAAGAAGGTCTTATAGAAACTTTTATTAATGCTGGAGCTGTAGTAGTTAATCCTGGCTGTGGTCCTTGTGTTGGAACTCACCAGGGAGTACCTGCAGATAACGAGAATGTAATTTCTACAGCAAATAGGAATTTTAAAGGAAGGATGGGGAATAACAAAGCCTTTATATATTTAGCCTCTCCACTAACTGTAACTGCATCTGCGATTAAAGGTGAAATTACAAATCCGTTGGAAGTTTTAGATTAGGAGGAGAAAGATGAAATTTGAGGGAAAAGCACATAAATTTGGAGACGATATAAATACTGATTATATTATCTCAGGTAAATACAAGTTTAAATCCTTAGATTTTAATGAGATGGCTAAACATTTATTAGAAGATATTTATCCAAATTTTTATGAGAAGATAACACCAGGAGATATTATTGTTGCTGGTAAAAATTTTGGTTGTGGTTCATCCCGTGAGCAAGCACCTTTAGTCATAAAGTATGCTGGAATTAGTGCTGTTCTTGCTAAAAGCTTTGCAAGAATTTTCTTTAGAAACGCCATTAATGTTGGACTTCCTGTAATTGAATGTGATACAGATCAAATTGATGATGGAGATGTTTTAAGTATTGATTTGATTAATGGGGAGATTTATAATAAATCTAAAAATTCTATAATAAAAATTTATTCAAAATTACCAAATATCATGATTGATATTTTACAAGCAGGAGGATTAGTTGAGTATTTAAAGAAAGAAAAAGATTTCAAACTAAAATGAATAATTTTACCTTTTATCTACCTGTAAGAATAAAGTTTGGTGTTGGTCTTTGGGAGACGATTCCTGAGGAGACCATAAAATATGGTAGGAATATACTGATTGTTACAGGAAAAAGACATTTAAAAGAAACAGGAATATTAGATACACTCCTAAAGAAGTTTGAAAATTTTTCAAGTAAGGTTATTGTTTTTGATGAGGTTCCGCCTGAACCTCCTTATAAAGTAGTTGATGAAGGGGGAAAAATTTTAAAAGAAGAGAATATTGAAGTAGTGGTTGGGATTGGTGGGGGAAGCGCTTTAGATTGTGCAAAGGCAATTGCTGTTAAACCTGCCATTGATGGTTCTATTTGGAGTTATATAGGGGCAGATAAAATTCCTAAAAAGGGTTTACCATGTATTTTGGTTCCTACGACTGCCGGCACTGGAAGCGAAGTTACAAGAGTTTCAGTTCTCATAAATCTTGAAACAAAGGAAAAACTCAGTGTAGCAAGTGATTTTCTTTATCCTGATTTGGCAATAGTTGATCCTTATTTGACCCTTTCTCTTCCTCCAAAATATACTGCTTTTTCTGGCATTGATGCCTTTATACATGCCTTGGAATCATATTTATCTATAAATAACAATGTTTTGACAGAGTCTATTTCTCTTAGAGCCATAAAATTGATATATAATTACCTTCCAAGAGTGTACAAACATGGAGAAAGATTAGATCTACGGGAAAAAGTTTTATATGCAAGTACTTTGGCAGGGATATGTCTAACCCAAACAGGGCTTGGTGCAATTCATGCATTAGCCCATCCTATTGGAATATTTGGAAATGTCCCTCACGGTTTATCTACTGCCTTAATTACTTTACCTGTTCTTGATTATAATTTAGATGCTTTACAAAGAGAGAAATTAATGCTTTTGGGAAGATCATTAGGGGTTTACTCGTTGAGGTCGGCAAAGGAGAAAATATTGAAAAAAATAAAAGATTTCTTTGACTCTTTGGATATTAAATTAGGATTAAGAAATTACAATATAAAATTTGAAGATCTACCCCAAATGGCAAAAGAGAGCATGAAATCCCGATCTATAAAAACAAATCCAAAACCCTTAAATGAAGAGATCCTTTTGGAGCTCCTTAAAAGAGCTTGGTAAGATTAATAATTTACAAAATCTAAATTAGGTTTAAATTTTACAATTGTAAATGGAGGAATGTAGCCTCTTACATTAGCATTTGGATAAATGAGAACATTTTTTCCTATTATCGTACCTGGATTTAGAACTGAATTACATCCTGTTTCACTATTATCTCCAATTATTGCACCAAGTTTTCTCATTCCTGTATCATAAACTTTATCATCAATCTTTATTTTAATAGTAGAATCGGGACCTATTTTTAAGTTAGATATTTTTGTACCTGCACCAAGATTCGTATTATGTCCCAATATGCTATCTCCTACATAATTAAAATGAGGTGCCTTTGCCTTTGAAAGCAAAATACTATTCTTAATTTCAGTAGAATGCCCTACCACACAATTGTCGCCAACATAGACATTTCCCCTTATATATGCACCTTGTCTTATTTCACAATTCTTGCCTATATAGGCTGGTCCTTTTATATAAACTCCAGGCTCTACTACGGTACCTTCATCTATAAATACCTCTCCCTCAATAAATACGCCTCCTATAATTTTTCCTCGAATTTCTGGTTTCACATACTTAGAAAGAAAATCTTTTATATTATGTAATGCTTCCCACACATAATTAATGCCATTAAAAAGTTCCAATTCAATTCCTTCCAATTCAAAAAAATCTTTAGGCTCTAACATACTTGTTTCCTCCTTTTACCATCCTAATAATTCCAATACTTCAAGAATATCACTCGGACGGCTTGCCAAGAAATGAATTCCATTCACTAATCCACTCTCTTTCATTTTTAAGCAAAGCTCTGCACAAAACTCTATGCTTCTTTTTCGAATATCCTTTGAATTTTCCAACATCTCTACAATATCAGAAGGAATTTTAATTCCTGGAACTTTACTTATCATGTAATTTAACATTTCACGAGATTTAAAAATGGTAACTCCAGCTAATATTTTGGGCTCCCAATCTTTTATTAAGCTTCTTGTCCTTTCAATTAGTGATAAATCAAAAAAAAGTTGAGTTTGAAAAAATTCTGCTCCTGCCTCATGTTTTTTTCTCATCTTTAAAACTTCTAATTCCAGTGGAGTTAAATTAGGATTGAATACTGCACCAAGAAAAAATTGAGGAATTCCATCTAACTTTTTCCCTGATGAGTCCTCGCCATTTGACAAATTTTTAATAATATTTAGTATATTTGTGGCGTCCACATCAAAAACAGGCTTTGCATCTTTCATTATTCCTGTAGTTGGATAGTCTCCTGTTAAAACTAAAATATTTCTTATACCTAAAACATAAGCACTTAATACTTCTCCTTGTATAGCCAATCTATTTCTATCTCGAGAAGTAATTTGAAAAATTGGTTCTATACCTTCCTTTAATAGTAAATAGCTACCAACTAATGATGTAAGTCTAACCCCTACATTTTGAAAATCCGTAACATTTAAGGCATCTACTTTTCCTTTTAAAAGTAGGCTCCTCTTTATATAGCTATCTACATTTACTCCCCGAGGGGGAGTTACTTCAGCAGTTATAACAAATTTATTGGACAAAACCTTATCTCTAAAATTCATTCTTGAAGAAGAATTACACTAAAATCTTTAGGCGGTATTAGATCTTGAAATGCCCTTTCATTATCCTTTTTAAAGAGAATTACAAAAGGACATAATCTTTTATCATAAACTTCGCAAAAACCATCTTTTGCTCCACCACATGGACCATTCCTCATCTTCTTAGGACATAATTTCTCCATGCATAAATTACCTGTATAGTGAATCCAACATTCACCACAATACACACACAATCTTGCAAAACTTCCTAATTTTTTACCTAACTCCATCTTTAAGGGATCAATGGCAGGTATTATATTACCTTTTATATACGAGGGCAAGACTTGAGGAAGTCCTCCACAGGTAAAGGTTAATATATTTTCAATATTATTAGGAAATTCTTTAGAAAGAATTTCTCTTAAAGAATAAATATTACACATTTCTGGCTCTAAATTTATGATACCTACTCTTTCAAGTCCACAATCCTTTAAAAATTCCTCAATTTTTCTATTTTTTTCTTCTATATCTTCCGTATTGCAACCGCTGCAGCTAAAAACAAATACCTTATTATTTGTTAAAAATTTTTTAATTTCACTACAATTTTTAAATTTCCACTTCATTTTTTACAGCCCTCAAAAGATTTTTTGCCAAAGTCCTAATAGTAATTATACCTATTCCTCCTGGTACTGGCGTTATAGCTTTAACTTTTTTCTTAACATTTTCAAAATTAACGTCTCCAACAATTTTTCCATCTATTATATTCGTTCCTACATCAATTACAATAGCATTTTCATTAACCATATTTTCATCAATAAAATTAGCTTTGCCAACTGCAGAAACTAAAATATCCGCCTGTCTTGTTAATAGTGCTAAATCTTTAGTTTTTGAATGGCAGATAGTAACTGTAGCATTTCTATTCAAAAATAAAAGGGATAAAGGTCTACCAACAGAAATGCTTCTTCCTACTATAACCACGTGCTTCCCTTCAATAGGTATATTATAAAAATCTAATAATTCCAAAACTGCCAGAGGAGTACAAGGGACAAAACTTTTCTCTCCATAGAATAGTCTTCCACAATTTTCGTAAGTTAAACCCTCAATATCTTTTCTACTCGGTAAAAACTTATAAACTTTTTGCTTTTCAAAATACTCGGGAAGAGGTCTTAAAAGTAATATACCATGAATAGAATCATCATTTTTCAGATTTATAAATATTTCTTTGAGTTCTTCTAAGGAAATGCTTTCGTCATAAAACTTCTTTTCGACTTTAATTCCTAATTTTCCAAAGACCTTCTCAATATTATCTGAATAAGCCCTCGACTCTTCATTAACATTTATGCCGATTATTCCAAGCTTAGGATAAATATTTTTCTCTTTAAGATTGCTTACTTCTTTCATAATTTCAGATTCTAAAAATTCTGCTACAGGTTTTCCCTTCAATATCTCCGCCATGATAAAGCCTCCCTATAAAAGTCCTGATATATTTCCGTAATCATCTATTTCTATCTTTTCTGCCAACGGATTTTTAGGAAGTCCTGGCATGGTTAAAATATCTCCAGCATACGCTATTATAAATCCTGCTCCTGAAAGGATTTTAAACCTATTTATAGTAATTTGAAAATTTTCAGGTTTTCCTAATAATTTTGGATTGTCAGATAAGGAATATTGGGTCTTTGCCATGCAAACCGGTAAACCATTATAACTCCATTTATAAATTCTTTCCAAATCATCCTTTGCTTTATCAGTATACAAAACTCCATTTCCTCCATAAACTTTTCTAACAATCTTTTCAATTTTTTCCTCGTAAGGTTCCTCTAAATCATATAGAACTTCAAAATTATTATCATCAAATTCTATAGCTTCTAATACTTCCTTAGCCAATTCTAATCCTCCATTGCTTCCTTTATTGTATACCTCTGATATTGCAAACCTAATATTATGCTCCTTTAAAGTATCAACTAAGACTTTTATTTCACCATCACTATCAAAACTAAACTTGTTTATTGCAACAACAAGGGGCAAATGAAAAACATCCCTTATGATATGCACATGGTGAAGAAGATTAGGAATCCCTTTTATTAAAGCAGAAATATTCTCCTTCTCTAAATCCTTTTTGTTAGCTCCTCCATGAAATTTCAAAGCTCTAAGAGAAGCCACTAAAACTACGCAGGATGGCTTAAGATTTCCTATTCTACTTTTTATATCAAAAAATTTTTCAGCTCCCAAGTCTGCCCCAAATCCAGCCTCTACAACAACATAATCAGCAAGCTTTAATGCCATCTTAGTTGCTATTAGGGAATTTGTTCCGTGAGCAATATTAGCAAAAGGACCTCCATGTACAAAAACAGGAGTTTCCTCTAATGTTTGTACCAAATTTGGAGATAAGGCATCTTTCAACAAAACAGTAAGGGCAGACTCTACCTTCAAGTCTTTACAGTAAACAGGTTCATCATCACAATTAACTCCTATAATGATCTCTCCCAATCTTCTTTTTAAGTCCTTTAAATCTTTAGCTAAGCAAAGGGTAGCCATTATTTCAGATGCAGCGGTAATTTCAAAACCATCTTCTCTTGGAAAACCATTACTTTTTCCTCCAAGTCCAACAACTATGTTTCTTAATTGTCTATCATTCATATCTAAACATCTTTTAATAAAAATTTGTCTTGGATCTATTTTTAAATTATTTCCATGATAAATATGATTATCAATTAATGCGGATAGTAGATTTACAGCGGTGGTTACTGCATGAATATCTCCTGTAAAATGTAAATTTATGTCAATGTCTGGATATAATTTAGCTTTTCCTCCTCCAACAGCTCCTCCTTTAACTCCAAATACAGGACCTAAAGATGGCTCTCTTAAACAAATCATTGCGTTTTTTCCTAATGAGGATAAAGCATCTCCTAATCCAATTGTAGTTGTAGTTTTCCCTTCGCCAAGAGGTGTAGGGTTAATAGCAGAAACTAATATAAGTTTTCCATCCTCTTTTTTATTTAGCTTTTCCAGTAGTCTCCAATGAACTTTTGCGATATACCATCCATATAAAAAATAATCATCCTCTTTAATTCCTAACTTATCTAAAAGATGAGTAATCTTATTCATAATTCAACAATCTCTCCCCAAACTTTATCTTTATCAATATAAAGGTAACCTATTGTATTTTTATCAGTGAAAAACTTATCAGTAGGTGAACCTGGATTAAAAAATAAGATATCATTATCCCATTCTATTAATGGTTTATGAGTATGCCCAAAAACTATAACTCTCACATTGTCATTGATAAATTCTTTTCTTATACGTTCCTTAATACCAAAAGGAGCTCCACCACCATGTATGAGACCAATTTTCACTCCTTCAATCTCAATTACTCTTTTTGGGGGCAATTTTATCTTCACATCTGGATGGTCCATATTTCCATGAACTCCATAAACAGTTGCTATCTTCTCTAAATCAGGCAAAAAAAATAAGTCCTCCCAGTCTCCAGCATGAAGAATATAATCAACACCTTTTAACTTTTCTATAACCTTAGGAGGAAGAGATGGATAGCGGGAAGGAAGATGTGTATCGGAAATAACACCAATCTTTACCATAACTCAACCTCCAGTTTTCCTGCTATTGTTGGTTTATGGCGGGGAGGGTGGGACTCGAACCCACATGGCCATGACGGCCTTACCGGTTTTCAAGACCGGCCCCTTAGCCAGTTCGGACACCTCCCCTTTGCACAATTATTATAACATAGAATATAATTATAAAAAAAGATGTAAGAAGGAGAAATTTATAAAATGCTTTTATCATGTTCTACCGCTGTATTCTTGAATCCTGATAGTCCAGTGTCTGAAAAGATAGAAGATACAAAAAAGGCTATGAGTCACATAACCAGTGAAAATTACGATGGTTTTGAGATTTTTATACCAAGAAATTTCACTGAAGAGGACATTATTAGTGTTTTTGAGGAATCAAAAAAATATAAAGATAAAGCCTTTTCATTACATGCACCTAAAAATATACTTCATAAACCATATAAAGAAATTTTTCCTAATCTTGGAAGGTTAATAAAAAGAGCAGGTGAATATAATATAAAAATCATTGTTCTTCATCCACCATATAGAACAAGTCTATCTTCTTTATTAAGAAGTATATTCTTTATTTTTGATAAAATGGTAGATTATGCTTATAAATATAATGTTACCTTAACCATTGAAAATGTCCCCTATCTACAGTCTCCTCCAGATTTTTATGAGAGTTTGATAAACAGATATTGGTCAAATGTTGGAATTACCTTAGATGTTGAGTACCTCTTCTCTACAGAATTTTCACTTAAAAGATATTCAGACAAAATTTTAAAGTACTTGAAAAATGTTCATATTAGAGATTATGATGGTCAAAGTTTTGATGATGAAGGAAATAGAAAATATTTAAGATTAGGAGAAGGGTTTATAAACTTTTCTGAGATAATTGATAGATTAAGAAAAATAAATTATAGAGGTCCCCTCACTGTGGAGACCTCTTTTAAAAATCCATTGGAAGATCTTAAGTATAGCAGAGAATTTCTGCTTAAATTAATAAAGCCATGATAGCTTTTTGTACATGAAGTCTATTTTCCGCTTGATCAAACACTACTGAATATGCACTATCCATAACCTCATCAGTTATTTCCTCACCTCTATGGGCTGGCAAACAATGCATAACAATTACATCATCTTTTGCTAAGGATAGAAGATTAGAATTCAATTGATAAGGAGGAAAGACACTTAATCTTTTTTCCTTTTCTCCTTCTTGTCCCATACTAACCCATACATCAGTATAAAGTACATCCGCCATTTTTACTGCTATTTTAGGATCTTTTTCTATTGAGATTTTTGCACCAGTTTTCTCTGATATATTAAGAGCTTTATTATATATGTCTGGATTTGGTAAGTAATCATCAGGGCATGAACAAACTAACTCGTAACCTAATATTGCACTCCCTAAAATTAAAGAATGGGCAACATTATTTCCCCCATCCCCTAAATAAACAATCTTAACTTTTTTATCTCCCTTCTTTTCTCTAATAGTAAAGAAATCTCCAAGAATTTGGCATGGATGTTCTAAGTCAGAAAGTCCATTAATTACTGGAATACTCGCAAACTCTGCAAGCTCTATTAAAGTATTATGAGAATAGACCCTTGCCATAATTCCTGAAACATATCTTTCCAAAACCTTTGCAGTATCTTTAATAGTCTCACCTCTTTTTAATTGCATATCCTGTGTATTCAAATATAATGGATATCCTCCTAACTCGTAAACTCCCACCTCAAAAGATATTCTTGTTCTTGTGGATGGTTTTTCAAAAAACAATGCTACAGTCTTTCCCTTTAGATAATTTGATAATTTGTTTCCAGTCATTGACTCAAGTTTTAATTTTTTTGCCAGAAACAAAACTTCCTCAATCTCTTCTCTATTAAAATCGGTTACAGATAAAAAATCTCTTCCTTTCAAACTATTCATAGTTTAACCCCCATATAAATTTTTACTTTTCAGCCAATCTATAATTAAATCTTTAAGAAAAATAGACCCCTCTTCTTTATATTGATAATAAACCCTTATAGATCTTTGGGGTATTTTTATGATAGATCTTAAATCAACAGGTGTACCAATTATTACATAATCTGCAGGAACTCTACTAATAACTTCTTCAAGCTCTCTCAACTGTTCTTTATTATATCCTAAAGCTGGTAGTACCTTGTTTATATGTGGGTATTTATTGTAAACATCTAAAATGGAACCTATAGCATAAGGTCTTGCATCAATTATTTCTGCCCTTTTACTTATTGCGTATAAATATCCTGCACCATAGGGCATCTCTCCATGGGTAACTGTAGGACCATCTTCTATTACTAATACTTTTTTACCTTCAATATTTAACTCTGGATCTGCATATATAGGGAAACTTGCATAAACAATCTTAGCTTGTGGATTCCTACTTCTTAGATTTTTTTCTAACATCCTAATTTTATCTTCGACCTCTGTATCTACTTTACTTATTACGAAAATATCCGCTAAATATAGGTTAATTTCACTGGGATAATAAGTTAATTCATGACCAACTCTATAAGGATCTGTAACTACTATGGCAAGATCTGGTTTATAAAAAGGAAAATCATTGTTTCCGCCATCCCATAAAATAATATCCGCATACTTTTCTATTTCATTAAGTATCTCCTTATAATCAACTCCTGCATATACTATAGCTCCTTCCCTAATGTGAGGTTCATATTCTTCTCTTTCTTCTATAGTACATTCATATCTATCCAAATCCTCAAGTTTCTCAAACCTTTGTATTCTCTGTTTATTTAAGTTTCCATAAGGCATTGGATGTCTAACAACTACGGTCTTTAAATTCAGGTCTCTCAAAATTTTTACCACGTATCTTGAAGTAGGACTTTTTCCAGAACCAGTTCTTGTTGCACAGACACTAATTACAGGTTTTGAGCTTTTTAGCATGCTTTCTGTACCAATTAGTTTGAAACTTGCCCCATTTGCAAGAGCAATACTCGCTTTTTGCATAACATAATTGTAAGAAACATCACTATAAGAAAAGACTACTTCGTCTACTTTGTAAGTTAATATTAATTCTTGCAATTTATCTTCTGAAACAATAGGAATTCCATTTGGATATAATTCTCCTGCAAGATCAGGTGGATATACACGATTTTCAATTCCTGGAATTTGTCCTGCAGTAAAAGCTACTACTTCATATTCAGGATTATCTTTATAAAATACATTAAAATTATGGAAATCTCTACCTCCTGCTCCCATAATAATTACTTTTTTCCTCATACAATCAACCCCTTATAGATCTTTTTAACAAAAGGCGATGTAAACGCCAAAAGAAGAGATGAATAATTGGGATAAAATCCTATAACATCTCCAACTTTTAAATCATCCCTTTCCGTAATATCTAATATCAGATGGTCAGATGTCGCTCCTAAGATTTCTACCCCATCTATAGATGGAATTAATCCTTTAGGATCTATATCCTGTCTACCTATATTAAGAATTGCTCTTTTCCTAATTCCTTTATCAATAAAAGTTGGCTTATGACCAAAAGCATCTTCTCCTATCAATCCCCAAGGCAAGGATGGCTTCTCCTTTAGTTCAATAATCTCAGCATAAATAATAAAGGTGTCTGTTCTTCCATTTGGTATGGGTTTTCTATACACTGTATCTCTTCCTAACATTATTGCCTCTCCAATTCTTAAATGATTTATCTTTCCTTTTAACTTTCCTTCAAAAAGTAGGGGAATACTACTGGAATTGCCTCCTGATATTATTGGAAGATTTATAGCAAAGTCTTTTTCAATTTGTGATACCAACTCGTTAAATTCCTCAATCTTGCTTTCAGTGGGAATAATTCCACCAAAACATGTAAAATTAGTCCCTATCCCGACAAGCTCTATGTAACTCATGTTATTTACCCTTTTAATTGTCTCATATAACTCTTTTTTATCCCAAATTCCTTCTCTTAAATCTCCCATTTCTACCATTAATATAACTTTGTGCTTTTTTTTAATTTTTCTTGCATATTCTTCTAATCTTTCTAATACAATGAGTTCAGAATTTAAACTTATATCACTCCAAAGAAGTGTATCTTTAATTTGAGAAAAAGACGGAGACCTTATAAGTAAAAACTCTGTTTCAATTTTATTTTTCTTCATTTTTTTAATACTTTCAACTCTTGAATCAGCAAGACAACACACACCAGCTTTTAATAAAATCTCTGCGATTTTAGGGTCTCCCAAACTTACTTTTGTAACTGCGGAAATTTTAATTCCAAAATTTTTTGCTATCTCAACTATTACTTTTGCATTATTATAAATTGCCTCCAAGTTTATCTCTAAACAAGGAAACTTTTTAGCCATATACGAGCTCTCCTACATTTTTTATTATCAAATCTGGTGAAATACTGAGTTGAAAAACATCTTCTAATTTGGTTTCTCCACTTAATACTAAAATAAAATTACTACCAATATTTTTAGCAAGTTGCATATCTGTATAAATCCTATCCCCAATTATTACTACCTCCGAAGGGCTGACTTTATGCCTTTTTATATACGAATCTATCATTTCAATATTGGGCTTACCAAAGATTTTTAGAGGTTTTTTTGAAGTTGCTGTTTCAAATAATGCTAAAAAGGCTCCCACATCAGGCAGAAAACCCTCAGGAGAAGGACATACTTTATCACAATGAGTAGCTAAAAGGTTAATACCTTTCTGCAAGAATATAGCACCCTTCTTCAATTTTTCATAGGTAATCTCAGTATCATAACCAAGTACGACAAATTCAGGATCTTCAGAATCTGGAATTATTCCCGAATTTCTTATCTGCTCTTTCATAGCTTCAGTCCCAATTGTATAAACCTTCTTCACATTTTTTTCTTTCAAGTAATCAATGAGTCCATCTGTTGATAAAATTATATTCTCCTCACTTACCATAATCCCTAATTTTGCTAATTTCATAACATAATCCTTTTTAGATTTTGAAGAATTATTAGATAAAAAATAAAAATAAATATTATTAGCTCTCAACAAATTAATAAACTTATCCGCATTGTTAATTAGGTTATCACCAAGATAGATGGTTCCATCTAAATCTATAAATGCAAGTTTAATATTTTTTAATGAAAAATCAAAACTTGACAAATGTTTAAAAGCCTTTAAAAACTCATCGTAAGAGTCTAACTTTGCACAAAAGTAATCACCTACATCTATATTGCGAAAATAATCTTTATTTTTATGATGTATTTTCCATATCCCAATAGAAAGATCATTTCTTACCAATTGAACTGAATCACTAATCTCTAAAAGTTTTAATATTAACTCTTTTTCAAAGATTACATTTCCTCCTATTAGCAGAATATCCTCTTCTATATTAGTTATATCCTTCTCTTTGGTAACTATGATATCTTGGAAACCTAAAGAGTTTAATATTTCTCGTTGATAATCGAATATTGTTTTTCCATATATTTTTATATCGTTTATTCTAAAGTTATTTAATATATTTTCATTATTTAACCAAATTACTGCTTTCATGCTTAATCTCCTACTTAAAAATCTTTTTATATTGTATATGTTTTGAAAATAAATGCAACAATTACCATTATTAACAAAAATTTTTATTTGCTCATCCCATAGGTTCTTGTTAAAATACTAACTATGTTTGATATATTGCTTAGTTTTATATTTATCATATTATTAGGATATTTAGCAAAAGATAAGATTTTTAAGAAGGAAGATAAAGAGATATTTTCTAAATTTGTTTTTAATTTCTCTCTTCCTTCTTTAGTATTTTCATCCCTTTATACAAATTCAATCCAAGGGTCCTTCTGGAAAATAATAATAGGAGTTTGGATTATTGGTATAATAGTAAGCATTCTGGCATTAATAATCGGCAAATTTCTTAAATTACCTAATCCAACTTTAGGAAGCTTTTTCCTCATCAGTTTTTGTGGAAATGTAACCTATATGGGATATCCCATAATAGAGAAAGTTTTCAATTCAGAGGGATTAATATACGGAATTATTTATGATCAATTGGGACTCATACCAATGATCTATACTTATGGCATAATAATCCTACAACTTTTAACTATGGGAAACAAAATTGATTTTAAACTCGCCCTAAAGAGATTATTAGTCAATCCACCATTATGGGGGCTTGTATTGGCACTTACGTTACGAAACATATCAATTCCAAGTTATATAATAGATGCTACAAAAACTTTAGGAAGAGTAACATCTCCTATGATGATGTTTTTATTAGGTTTATCCTTAGAAAAATCATCTAAAAACAGCCATTACTTAGCACTTTTCGTAGGAATAGCATTTAAGCTTTTATTCCTTCCGTATATAGCTAATCAAGTTAATCATCTTTTAGGTATTGGGGGAATAGGTGGAAAAGTTATGATTCTTCAATCTGCAATGCCTGCTATGCTTTTAACTCTTGTTTTATCAATACAATATGGACTTGATTATACTTTTTCCTCTCAAGCAATATTTTATTCAACTCTCCTCTCTATAGTAACATTAAACTTTTGGATAGGGGTGATAAAATGATAGCTTTTTTAAAGGTTAGCATCATATTTGGTTTAATTGTAAGTGCTATTTTCAACAAAGTACCCTTGGCATGGGCTCTCTTAGGAGGAAGCATAATTTTAGGAGTTAGCTTTGGTATTCCATTTATAGAAATTTTGAAAACTGCTCTAAATTCAACAATTGCTTGGAATACCATTAATATTGTTCTTATTCTTTATTTGATTGCTGTTTTAGAAAATATTTTAAGGAATAAAAATTTTCTAAAAAATATGGTAACATCTTTAAAAAACCTGGTAAAAAACCCAAAAATAAATCTTATGTCTATGCCAATAATTATGGGACTTCTACCTTCTGTGGGTGGTGCTTTATTTTCAGCCCCTCTTCTCGAAGAAATGTCAGAAGGAAATGATATTTCTGCCGAGAAAAAAGCCTTTATTAATTATTGGTTTAGGCATGTATGGGAGCCCTTTCTTCCATTGTATCCTGGAATTATTCTTGTATCCTCTTTATCTGATTTTAAAATACCTATTTTAGTAAGGGAAACCTTTATATTTGGAATTATTGTATTTGTTATTGGTTTTATTCTTGCTTTTTATAAGCTTCAATTAACAAAAGAGGAAATTCATGAATGTGATTGCAAAAAAGAATTCATCAATTTTTTGATTAATTTCTCTCCCTTTATCTTTATCCTTTTATTAGTTTTAGCTTTTCATATAGATCTTTTACATGTTCTATTAATAACTATTATTGCCCTTTTCTTAATCTTTAGATATTCTTTAGATGAAATAAAAAATACTTTAAAAGATGCTCTTAAGATAGAAAATTTAATACTAATTGTTTCTGTAATGATATTTAAGGGAATGTTAGAAAAAGCAAATGCTATTAGTGATATTTCTTATTTTCTATCTTCCATGAATATACCTTTGTCGATTATTTTCTTTACCCTTCCTTTCATAGTAGGACTTCTCACGGGAGTAACTCAAGCATCTATAGGCATAACTTTTCCTATATTACTTTCTTTGATGCCTTATGGTCAAACATTAAAATGGGTAGTTTTCTCTTTTATTAGTGGATACACTGGGGTAATGATGTCTCCAACACATCTTTGTCTAATTTTTACTAAGGAATATTTTAAAACTGATTGGAATAAGCTATATCCAGAAGTAATAAAAGCAGGGGTTATATTAATAATATTTAATTTCTTAAAAACAATTTTTTAAAACAAGATAGCAAAATTTATTGTAAAATAAAGTAAAATATTTCTTATGGAGGTGTACGCTATGAGAAAGTTTTTGAAGATTTTTTTGTTATCTCTTCTTTTGATTGTACTCGCTAACTTAGTATTTGCACAGAATGTTCCCTCCATCAATCTTACTATTCTCCACATAAATGATTTTCATGGAAGAATTTTGCCCTATATAGTAAGGTCCATAAGTGAAAAGACTCCAGTAAGCGGTGCTGCTTACTTAGCTCAAATGATAAACGAAGAAAGATCCAAAAATCCAGATGGAACCATACTACTTTCTGCTGGCGATATGTTCCAAGGCACACCTCAATCTAATATATTTAAAGGAGAACCTGTGGTTGAAATTATGAACTATCTTAAATTCGATGCAATGACTGTAGGAAATCACGAATTCGATTGGGGACAAGAGGTATTACAAAATTTAGCTAAAAAATCAAATTTCCCTTATTTATCAGCAAATATAGTCGATAAAAATGGGAACTATCTCCCTTATTTAAAACCTTATGTCATTGTTGAAAGGAAAGGATTAAAGATAGCCATTATAGGTCTTACTACTCCAGAAACTGCATACATTACAAAACCCGATTATGTAAAAGATCTTAAGTTTTTAGATCCAGTAGAAGTTTTACCAAATATTATTGATGAAGTAAGAAGCAAAGGAGCAAACTTAGTCATTGTATTATCACATTTAGGTTTTGATGCAGACAAAGAATTAGCAGAGAAAGTATCAGGCATCGATGTAATTATTGGAGGACATAGCCATACTGTTGTAAACAATCCTTTAATTAAAAGAGGAGTAATAATTACCCAAGCTGGATATAATGGCATATATTTAGGTGTATTGGAATTACAAATACAACCCGAAACAAATATGATCTTAGGTTATACAAAGGAAAATGAGTTAAAAACAGTATTTGCTGGACCTGAAAACAAGTTTGATGAAAAGGTGGCAAGTATTGTAGATAAATATAATAATCAGTTAAAAGAGGAATTCTCTAAAGTAGTTGGAGAAACATTAGTGGACTTGGTAAGAAATTATAACGAGGAGTCAAATGTTGGAAATGTTATCTGTGATGCTATGAGGGAGGCAACTTCAGCTGATATAGCTTTTCAAAATAGTGGTGGTATAAGAACTGATATTCCTAAGGGTCCAATTACAATGGAACTTGTTTATACATTGCTTCCTTTTGATAATGTAGTAGTTACTATGGAGCTTACTGGCAAACAAATCCTTCAATTACTAGAACAAAGTGCAAAATTAGAAAAGGGAATTTTGCAACAATCAGGTCTAAAAGTAACCTATGATATGAGAAAGCCTGTGGGACAAAGAGTAGTTGAGGTTTTAGTTGGAGATAAACCATTAGAATTAGATAAGGTTTATATAGTTGCTACCAATGATTTCTTGGCAGCTGGTGGTGATAATTTTGTTACTTTTAAAGAAGGAAAGAATTTAGTATACTGGGACATGCTAAGAGATATATTTGTAGAATATTTAAAGAAGCATTCTCCTATAGCTCCTAAGATTGATGGGAGAAGTATTATAATTAAGTAAATGGCTAATGTTATAACTGTTTTTGTTAATGATGAACCTGTAAAGATATATCAGGGCATGCAAGTAATGCATGCCCTGATATCATATAATATAGATATATACAAAAAATGTTTAAAAGGGGAATGTATCATTTTTGATGAAAATGGATTTGAGATAGGTTTAGAAGGAGCGTTGCATGATGGCTCAAAAATTTATATTAAAGAGATAGGGGAGTGATTGTTCTGTTTAGGAAAACAAAAATAGTATGTACAATTGGTCCAGCTTCAGAAGATGAGAAGACTTTGAGAACTCTAATTAGTTTAGGAATGGACGTAGCAAGATTAAATTTTTCTCATGGCGACTATAATGTCCATGGCGAAAGAATAGAACTTATTAGAAAAATTTCTGAAGAGCTTGGAAAAAGCACTGCTATACTTCAAGATTTGCAAGGGCCAAAAATAAGAATCGGAGAATTGGAAAAAGAAAATATTATTCTTAAAGATGGCGAGGAAATTTCTCTTACTCCTAAGGAATGTGTCGGTAATGAAAAAATTTTATATGTTAATTATCCACACATTTTAGAGGATGTAAAAGAAGGAGATAGAATTTTAATTGATGATGGTTTAATTGAGCTTAAGGTTAGGAAAATAAATGGAGACAAAGTTTTATGTGATATTATACATGGTGGTCCTTTATCAAGCCACAAAGGTGTTAACTTTCCTGATACACCTCTAAGAGTCTCCTCCTTAACAGAGAAAGATAAAAAAGATGTTTTGTTTGGTATTGAAAATAAAGTAGATTTTATAGCACTCTCTTTTGTGCAAAGAGCTCAGGATATAATTGAACTTAAGGAAATTTTAGAATTACATGATGCAAGAATCCCAGTTATTGCTAAAATTGAGAAGAAAGAAGCTATTCAAAATTTTAAAGAGATTTTGGAGGTTGCGGATGGAATAATGGTTGCAAGGGGAGACTTAGCAGTAGAAGTGTCAAACGAGGAAGTACCGTTGCTTCAGAAAAAGATTATCAGAGAAACAAGACTTAGCGGAAAACCAGTTATTACTGCCACTCAAATGTTGATATCTATGGTAAATAATCCAACTCCAACAAGAGCGGAGGTCAGTGATGTAGCAAACGCCATTTTAGATGGAACAGATGCAATAATGTTATCCAATGAAACAGCTGTAGGTAAGTATCCTATTGAAGCTTTTAAGATGATGGACAAAATAGCAAGAAAAGTAGAAGAAGAATTTCCTTACGATAGTTTCTTAGCCCCATTATGTAATGAGAATATAACTCAGTCTATTACCTACTCTGCCTGCGAAATATCACGTCAGATAAAAGCAAAAGCAATAATTACTGCAACCCATAGCGGATTCACAGCAAGACAAATTTCTAAGTACCGACCATCAGTACCAATCTTTGCTATTACCCACTTTCCAGAGGTACAAAGAAGATTAAGTTTATCTTGGGGTGTAATACCTTTATTAACTGAAGTTTTTTATACTACAGATGAGATGTTTGATAAATCTACTCGCCTATTACTACAAAAGGGATATATCAATAGTGGAGATACTGTGGTTATAACTGCTGGGGTACCAATGGGAATATCGGGAATGACAAATCTAATAAAAGTGCATGTTATATCAGAGATAATTGGAAGAGGGCATGGTTTAGGAGGAGATACAAAAATAGCAAGAGCTGTTATAGCAGAAACTGCAAAAGAAGCCCTTAGTAAAACACAGGAGGGAGATATACTTATAATTAAGGAATATTCGGAGGAAATTGCTTCTCTTTCTGATAAATTGCAAGGACTGATTATTGAGAGTGAAAAATTACATCCAGATCTTATTGCTCTAAGAAGTAAGGGCTTAGCAATTATTGTTGGAGCAGAAATAAAAGAAAAAATAAGCTCAGGGGAAATAATTACGATAGATCCTGAAAGAGGAGTGATATATAAAGGTGTCATCCGTACCACATAAAAAAAAAGAAAATCCATTTTTCACAATATTAGCGATAATAATTTTAATATACCTTTTGAAACCTATTTTTCTTGGTCTCAGTGATTATATTTATTACAAAAAAGAATTAGAAAAAAATAAAAAAAGATACGAAACTTTGCTTACGGAGGTAACTGAACTTAAATATATCTATCTTAACTTAAATGACCATTATATAATCGAAAAATTAATAAGAGAAAAGTTATTCATGGTTAAGAGTGGAGAAATGCCTATTATATTAGAAAAAAATTAGTACTATTGGAGTGCAAAAACTCTGGCTGGTATTCTTTTTATCCCTTTTATATTTAATGGCGCAATTATCAGTAAAACCTTATTTTTCTTTAGAGCCAAAAGATTGTATAAATTATGGATCAATATAATATCTTTTGATAAGAGAAGTTCACGAGCCTCTTTGCTTAATGGAAAATCTGTACCAAGAAATTTTATCTTATTTTTAATCAAAACTTCACAAGCAGGAATAGACAAAATAGGTGGATCAACTTTAATCTCACCTGAAGTCCATCGAGAATACCATTTTGATTTCAAAATTATTCCACTCCCCTCTTCTATATAAATATTCTCAAATCTTGCCTCAGTTATAATATCTTTTAACCAAATATCCGTAATATCCAAAACTACTGCTTCCCTAATTAGGAAATCCTTAGGGAACTCATCATATGTAAATTCTATGTAAGTACCAGTTATAGATGAAAGTTCTATCTTTTCTACACTTTTTGAAAACTCTCTTATGCTGAGAAATTCTTCCTCTTGAAATGGAAGTTTAGGAGTTAACTCTAATGTTAAATCCACAATCTCAAATGTACCCATTTTTCCTTCCTCCCCATTAAAGAATTATTATCTACGATTATATCATTTTTTGGTATAATAATTAACGATTTAGAGAAACACTAATAGGAGGTAAGGAATGGGAAGACAGTGGAGAGTTAGAGAGAAAAGAAAGAGAAGAAAAGCAAGAGAAAAAAGAAAGAAGAAAAGATTAGCAGAACAGTTGAAACAAGCAAAAAGTTAAAAGCCGGAGGCGAGGCAAAAAAGACCTCGCCTTTTCTATTATTTAAGAATTTGTAAATTCTCCAAGATTTTGTAAAATTTTATGTTGCAGAGATAGCAAAAATTATAATCCTTATTATCTGTATCTTTCAAGCTATTGGAAAAGTACATTACACAATTTGAGTTTGTACAGTGCTCTAATCCGAAACAATGTCCTAATTCATGAACAGCTTCCTTAAGAGCCCTATGCTTTAGTACAGATAAACACTCAGAAAATCCATAAAAACTATTATCTAACCTTGCAAGACTAATAACTCCCTCTCTTCCACCTAATTTTGCTTGACCAAATACATAATTCAAAGATGGTGCATATAAATCAACATTTGTTACACCAAGAATCTTATAGGCATTAATATTTAATTTTGATAATTCTTCTAAAAAGGAATATGCTAAATATTGCTTTCTTTTTTCATTAAAACTATCTTTAGGAATTGGAATCTCATCTCCAATAACAAATTTAAAGGGAAAAACTTTTGGAAGATTGTTTTTAAGATCCTCTAATATCTCTCTTTTAACTTCTCCAATTGGCACTAAGTATATAAACTTTTCCATACTGAGAATTATTTTAAGAACTTAATCTCTATCTCTTTAACTTCAGGGATCATTTTCAACTTTTCCTCTATTTCCTCCTTAATATGATTTTTATAAGGATCATCAGGAGATATCAAAAGCTCTAAATATACTTTTCCTGTCTTTTCATTAAAATTAATATAGTTTAAAAGCTTTAGAGATACAATATCATGAGGTAAATTAGGATAGAATACCTTCGATAGTATATTTACTAAATCCTCTATTGTTATTTTTTCTTTTTTCTTTTCACCTAAATATGCTTTTATGGCAGATCTTAACCCATCTACAGCAAGAACTGAACAATGCATTTTGATAGGAGGAAGACCACCTAAAGCTTCTGCCACATCTTTCCATGTTATCTGCATTGCTTCTTCTATAGTTTTTCCCTTGACCATCTCTGTAAGCATAGAACCTGTAGCAATATTTGAAGCACAGCCAAAAGATTGAAACTTAATATCTATAATTCGTTTTGTATCTTTGTCTCCTTTAAGATAAACTACTATTTGATCACCGCACGCTGGACTTCCTTCTATAGCCATAGCATCAGCATCTTCAATAACTCCTACATTTCTTGGGTTTCTAAAATGCTCTAACACAATATCAGAATACTGTAATGGCATGATTTAAACCTCCAATTTCTCCTTAGAGATAATAAAATCTCTTAAAGTATATTTATCAAGTACATTCTTTAAAGCATCATTTACTTCTTTCCATAAAGGTCTTGAAAGACATATCTCCGCTCTTTTGCATTTAGTATTATTCTCTAAACACAATACTAAACTAATTCGACCCTCCAATGCTTCTATAACATCCAATATTTTAATTTCTTCTGGCAACTTCGCCAATCTATACCCACCTTCTGCCCCTACCTCTGCCTTTACAAATCCCCTTTTAGCCAAAATCCTCATGATCCTCTCCAGATATCTTAAGGGAATTTCCTCATTTTGAGCTATGGTTCGAACACTAATAGGACTCTTATCCTGATTATTTGCTAAGTATATTAATGCTCTTAAACCATATCTTGACCTTGTAGACAATTTCATTATAAATACACCTCTTTCTAATTACTACTTTTTTAGGCATATTTTATAACACTATTTATATAATGTCAATTTCATAAAAATTAATTAACCAAAATGTTTCTTTACAAACTTCAATTTCTCAATAGCCTGAAAAGGACCTCCTCCTTCATGCCCATTAAAAGGATAAACTCTTATCTCTTTTTCGCCAGGGAAATAATTATAAGCTGCAAAAACTGTAGATGGTGGGCAGACAGTATCCATTAAAGCTACAGAAAATAGTGCTTTCGCCTTTGATCTTTTTGCAAAATTAACACCATCAAAATAAGAGAGAGTCTTAAATACGATGCTTTCCTTATCTCTATGAGCCTTTAAGTATTGGACAATCTCGTAATAAGGATAATCATTTGTTATAGATATAGCTCTTCTATAATGACATAAAAAGGGTACATCTGGCATTAAAAGTTTTACATCCTCTGATAAACCTGCCACAGCGATAGATATTCCTCCACCTTGACTTCCCCCTGTTACAGCGATTTTATCTTTATCTACCATGGGATGAGACATGGCAGTTTCCACTGCTCTAACCCCATCAGTGAATACTCTGCGATAATAATACTTCTCAGGATTTAAAATTCCTCTTGTCATAAATCCTGAATAAGAAGGATCAAAAGGCTCACTGTCATAATCAGGAGTATCTCCTTTACTCCAAGAGCTTCCTTGACCTCTTGTATCCATAACTAAATGGGCATAACCTGCACTCGCCCAAAAGAGCCAATCGGTTGGAAAACTTCTACCTCCTCCATAGCCAATAAACTCTACAATACAAGGAAGTTTTTCTTTGGTATTTTTAGGTAAAATAAACCAACCTTTAATTCTTTGTCCCATATATCCTGAGAAGGTAACATCATAAAACTCCAAAGTTTTAAATTCTATATCCACTTTTTCAAATACTGGATTAAGAGGGAATTCTCTTGATTTTTCAAGGGTTCTCTTCCAAAATTGATCAAAATCTTTGGGTTCTTCAACCTCTGGAAGATATTTTTCCAATTCCGGCAAAGTCATATCAAAAAACATATTTAAATACCTCCCTCATAAAGTTTTTATTAACAAATTTCTTTTCATATTTTAAAATATTATCAAGATTTTATTTTATAGAAAAGAGGTGAAAAATGAAATTTATTGCAGATTTTCATATTCACTCAAAATATAGTAGAGCTACAAGCTCAGACATGGATTTGGAAAATCTAAGTAAATGGGCAAAAATAAAAGGAATTCAACTTTTAGGAACCGGAGATTTCACTCATCCCTTATGGTTTTCAGAACTTAGAGATAAATTAAAAGAAAAAAGTTATGGGATATATGAGTATAATGGAGTAAACTTTATATTAACCACTGAAATTAGCAATATATATCAACAAAATGGAAAAGTAAGAAGAATACATATACTATTATTTTCCCCATCAATTGAGATTACATATAAGATTAATCGTTTGTTGGAGAAGTTTGGCAATCTTAATAATGATGGCAGACCTACTTTTGGTGTAAATTTAAGAAACTTACTTCCATTAATTTGGGAAATATCTGAGGAGATTTATGTAGTCCCAGCCCATATGTGGACCCCCTGGTTCTCCATCTTTGGTTCTCAATCGGGCTTTAACTCTATAGAAGAAGCTTTTGGGAATCTTTCTAATAAAATTTTTGCAGGAGAAACAGGATTAAGTAGTGATCCAAAAATGAATTGGAGACTCTCAAGCCTTGATAGAATATGTCTCATATCAAATTCAGATGCCCACTCTCCAAATAAGATAGGTAGAGAAGCAAATGTTTTTCAATGTGATCTAAATTATAGAGAAATTTTCAATGCCATAAAAAATCAAGATAAAACTAAATTTCTTTTTACTATAGAATTTTTTCCAGAAGAAGGGAAATATCATTATGATGGACATAGAAACTGCAATGTGGTTCTCTCACCAAAGGAGAGTATTAAATTAAACAATATATGCCCAATTTGTGGAAAACCTTTAACTATCGGAGTAGCCCATAGAGTAGAAGAATTAGCAGATAGAGAAGAGGGCTTTATACCTGAACATAAAATTCCTTATATAAATTTAGTCCCTTTAGAAGAAATTATTGCTCAAGCTTTGGGAAAAGATTCCTCTTCTTCTATTGTTCAAAAAGAATATTTTAAAATGATTAATACTTTAGGAACAGAATTGGATATTTTGATGAATATTTCTATTGAGGAGATTCAAAGAGTATCTGGACCAAAAATTTCAGAAGGAATAAAAAATATGAGAGAGGGTAAAATATCAGTAGAACCTGGTTTTGACGGGGTTTATGGTAAAATAAAAGTTTTTAATGAAGGAAAAGATCAATTATCTCTATTTTAAATATTTATCTTAAAAATTTCTTTAATCTTATCCTTCAAAGAAGTACCTGGGACCAAATTCTTGAAATCCTCTATTGCTTTATGAAATCCTATATCATATCCTCTTTTTTGACTCTCAAGCCATTTATGATCAGATATATATACATACAGATCCGCTAAAGTTCTTCCGGGAAAAGCTTCAATAATTCTTTCCTTTTCAATCTCTTTTATGATTGGAAGGTAAATATTTTTATACCAATCTTTTGCTGCATCTTTTATATTTACTTCCCTACCCTTTCTCTCACTCATGTAATACTTATGCTCCATTATTTGATTTAATAACTTCTTATATTGTCCCACCTCTGTTAAAACGATATCTTTAAGACCTGTAATTAGCTCAAAATCCGCTCTTTCTCTGAAAAGTATATTTTCCAAGGAATCTTCAGGTGGTAGATACTCTATTACGTGAGCATCGATCTCTTTTTGTCCCAATTTTTTTGCAATAGCTACTCTATGGTTACCATCTAAAACATAATATTCATCCTTTATCTTATAAACTTCTATAGGTGGCAAAATTTTTCCTCTTAATATAGCATTTTCTAACTCTCTTAATCTATGAATAGAACTCTCTTTTAATGGTCTAAACTCCTCATCAAAATCTAAATATCTTCCTACACTTCCAACAATTTTATCTACCTCTATGGTTTGATAACCTAAATCTCTCCAAGAAACTGCTCTTTCTTCTTTCAGTTTCTCCTCAAAACTCTTTAATCGCTTATGTTTTTTAAATATGTTTCTCAACAAAAATCTCATAAATCTAAAACTACAAAACCAGAACAATTAATTATTTTTGTTCTTCCAATCTGAGAAATTCTGGAACTCCTAAAGTTATAATTCATATGAGTATGCCCATGGAGAAAATATAATGGCTGGTATTTGTTAATTAAATCTAAAAAAACTTTAAATCCTCTGTGGGCATAATCATTCCCTTCATGGATCCCATAAGGTGGAGCATGTGTAACAATTATATCGACTCCTTTTCTTAACTTGAAATATAGCTTCCTAATTCTCCAGCTCATTTCCTTTTCAGTATATTGAAGAACCCCATCACTATACCTTTGGGAGCCTCCCAAACCTAAAATTCTCATTCCTCCAAAAGTAATTATTTTTCCGTCAATATTTTCACATCCTTTGGGAGGCTCCTTTAGATATCTTTCGTCATGATTTCCTAAAACATAAAAAACAGGAACATTTAATACATCTACGAGATACTCCAATAACTCTGGCAATACATCACCACATGATATTACCGCTTCTACACCTTTATATGGAGTATGATTAAATCTCTCATATAATGCAGGAGATTCAAAATCAGCTAAAGCTAAAACCTTCAAGATAAACTTTGCCCAATTCTTAATTTTAGTTCGTTTATAAAACCAATAGCAAATGGATCTTTTCCTGTTAAATATGCCATGTAGACTGTTGTAAAATCCCCTAAATAAGTAAGAGAGAAAAATTTAGTTAGTGGATAGTTTCCTTCACCTTTCCAGAGGAAAACTGGAACTCCCCTCTCTTCAATTTTTTCCTTCATAAATTCTACTCTAATTTTCATTTCACCTTCTAATGATGTATAAAGAAATATAAGAGCAAAGGAGTTTATTATCTTTGAATCTGCTTCCCAAGACATAATTTCGTTGTGATTTAATTCTGGGAAGAAATGGGTAAATGCAGGATACTTTCCATTTTCATTAAATTGACATTTCCATCTATACCCTGCAACTGCCCATCTCTCTTCTACAGCATATATTAATGGAATCCTACCAAAAACCAAGCTCGCAAGTTTTTTAGCCATATTCTTCTCTAAAGGATTCTCTATTTTAAACTCTTCCCTTGCTTTCTTTAAATATTCAATTGTCTCTTTTAATGCCTCTTTTTGAGATGGCAATAATCCTAATCTATCCATTACTACTAAAGAAGGAATAGTTACGTATCCTATAGCAGCTCTTGGAGCAAGTCCCTTAGGTATTTTTATAAGAGTTATACCCTTTTCTATAGCAAACTTTTCAAGCTCACCTCCACTTGTAATGGCTACAACTTTTGCTCCTCTTTCAAAGGATTTTTTTGCAGACTCTAAAGTTTCCACAGTATTTCCAGAATAACTAACAGCAAATACTAAAGTATTTTCGTCAACAAAATTTGGTAAAGAATAATCCCTATTTACAAGTACTGGTACTTTTGCATCATCAAATGCAACACTTTTTAGTACATCTCCACCAATTGCAGAGCCTCCCATACCTAAAACCAAAACTTTATTAATATCCGCCTTTTCTATTTTTAGCTCTGAACCATAGGAAATTTCCATAGCAGATTCTATTTGTTCTGGAAGATTATAAACGGCTCCTATCATGTCTTTGGGATCAAGTTTTCTCATCTCTTCAACACTATTCAATATCTCCATAACTACCATCCTCCTTTTTTTAGTTATTTTATATTAATCAATAAATATTGACAACATTTACATTAATTGTATACTTTTGAAGAAATTAATTAAAGGAGGTTTAGTGATGGAGACAAAAGTTATTTGGAACGGAAAAATGAAATTTACAGGAATTACACCATCTAACTTTCAAATTGTAATGGACTCCACTCCAGATCATGGAGGAGAGAATGAAGGACCTCGTCCAATGGAATTAGTCCTTGTAGCATTAGGTGGATGTACTGGCATGGATGTCATATCCATATTAAACAAAATGAAGGAAAAAGTCGAATCCTTTGAAATGAGTATAACAGCAGAAAGGGCTCAGGATCATCCCAAAGTTTATACAAAAGTTCACATTGAATATATCTTTAAAGGAGAAAATCTAAAAGAGGAAAATATAAAAAAGGCTATTGAGCTCTCACAAACAAAATATTGCTCAGTCTCTGCAATTCTTCGTGGTACAGCGGAAGTAACTTATTCCTGGAAAATACTATAGGAGGAGTGATGTATGAAGGATATTAGAGTTAGAATTGCGCCAAGCCCTACAGGATATTTGCATGTAGGTACAGCTCACACTGCCCTTTTTAACTGGCTCTTTGCAAGACATAATGGAGGAACCTTTATATTAAGAATAGAAGACACCGATATTGAGAGATCTTCTAAAGAGTATGAGAAAAATATTTTAGAAGGCTTAACTTGGCTTGGTTTAACATGGGATGAAGGACCATATTATCAGACGCAAAGATTAGAAATATACCAAAAATATGCTAAAAAATTATTAGAATTAGGTTATGCCTATTACTGTTATTGCACACCTGAAGAACTTGAGGAGAGAAGGAAAATTGCTCTTGCAAACAAACAACCCCCAAAATATGATAGAAAATGCCTATATTTAACTGATGAGGAAAGGGCAAAATACGAGAGAGAGGGAAGAAAGCCTGCCATCAGATTAAAAGTTCCAGAAGGGAAAACTGTTTTTCACGATCTTATTAGAGGAGATATAGAATTTAATAATGATGACATAGGAGATTTCATTATACTAAAATCTGATAATATACCAACTTATAATTTTGCTGTAGTAATTGACGACTATACTATGGGAATATCTCATGTAATTCGTGGTGAAGATCATATTTCCAATACTCCAAAACAGCTTTTTATATACAAGGCTCTCTCTTGGACCCCTCCTGAATTTGCCCACCTTCCTCTACTTTTAGGTCCTGACAGATCAAAGCTAAGTAAGAGGCATGGAGTAACCTCTGTTACAGAATATAAAAAAATGGGATATTTACCAACTGCCTTAGTAAATTATTTGGCTTTATTAGGATGGACTCCACAGGAGAATAGAGAAATTTATACTGTCGAGGAACTCATTGAACTATTTGACCTTAAAAAAGTAACGAAAAACCCAGGAATATTTGATATTACAAAGCTTGAATGGATTAATACTCAACATATAAGGGCTTTACCAAAGGAAAAATTAGCTGAATTAACCTATCCTTTCTTAAAAGAAGCAGGATTAGTAAAAGAAGAAAATTTTGACTGGAATTATTACTTAAAGGTTGTTTCCCTTTTGCAAGAAAGATTAAAGACCTTAGCTCAAATTAGGGAATATGGTGATTACTTCTTCTTAGATGATCTGGATTATGATAAAGAGACTGTAAAAAAAGTTATTAAGACAGATAAGCTTCCAGAATATCTTAGGAAGTTAGCTTTCGAGTGGGAAAGATTAGAAGTGTTTACCGCAGAAAATCTTGAAAAGACTTTAAAGAATTTGGCGGAAATTCTAAATATATCTACAGGTACATTAATCCATCCTATTAGAGTAGCCCTAACCAATAAGACTGTAGGACCAAGCCTTTATGAACTTGTTGAAGTATTAGGAAAAGAAAAAACTATTAGAAGGATAAAAAAGTTTGTTGAATATATTGAAGAAAATTTATAATCATGTTTTTAAGATATAGTATCTTTGATAAAGTAGAGAAAAAGATTATCAATAATTTAAATGATAATGAAAAGAGCTTTTTACATTATACATTAAAACAAGCAAAATTATCCTTTAAAAGCAGTAGAAAAATAGACCTATATATTTCTCCAATAGTTCTTTTTTATGGGCTTGTTTCTTTAGCCAAAATAACAATCTTTTTTAAAACTAAAGAAGTACCTCATGAGGTGCTTCATGGGCTTACAGTAAGAGTTGCTGGAGAAAAATCCATAAACTGGAGCGAAAATTATGACCCAGGAAGTGAGACTATTTTAGTTAAAGAAAAGGGGCTCTTCCCCCTTTTCTTTAAATCCATATCTCCATATCAAGTACCCGAAGGTGAAAAGTTTACATTAAGAGAACTATTCGAGTTCTTAAACAAAGATACTTCTTTACCACCCTTAGCTATCCATTACTTAATTTTATTTCTGCTTAGTATGCTAAGTAGGTATGAGCCACAAAAATGGGGATGGACTTTAGAAAAAAGCGAATATTCAAAGAAAATAGTTAATTATCTTAAAAATGTAGATAAAGAGATCCTTCACCTTTGGAGTGAGTCAATTAAATTGTAATAATTTGCAAATAAGTTCTTGATAAGAGATATATCAATTAAATCTTTAAATTCCTCAAGCTCTTTATATGCCTTTTGAAAGTATTTCTCCGCAGTATTAAAAGAAGCAAACTTAATTCCCTTCTTTTCTAATAACTCTAAAATATAATATACATCTTGATCAGAAAGAACTGGTTTTCTCCAAAACTCATCAATTTTTCTCTTTTCTTTCTCAGATGCCTCTTGAGTAAGTAGTATAATTGGAAAAGTTTTTTTCTTCTTCCAAAGGTCACTTAAAATTGGTTTCCCTGTCTTATCAGGATCACCCCATATACCCAAAATATCATCTACAATTTGAAAAAAGATACCAAAGTTTTTTCCTATGTTAAAAAACTTTCGTGATAAATCATCTTTATAATTTGCAGAAAAGGACCCTAAATAGAAAGATACTGCAAAAAGTCTTGCTGTTTTCTTTTCAATCATATCCATATACTCTTTTAAGGATACATCTAATCTTTTCTCAAAGCTTATATCCATATATTGTCCTTCTATTAACTCCTGAATAGCATTTGTAATTTCTTTTAAGCTTACTGATAAAAGTGTGGGAGAAGATAACTGAGTTAAAACCTGGAAAGTAAGATTAAATAGTGAATCTCCAACGTTTATTGCTTGTGGTATTCCCCATAACTTCCAAACTGTCCATCTATTATGTCTTTTTACATCTTCATCTTGAATATCATCATGTACAAGAGAAAAATTATGAAGAAACTCAAGCGAACATGCTATATTTAAAGCATCATCTAATGGACCATTAAAGGCTTGGTTAACAATTACGCAAAATAAAGGTCTTAATCTTTTTCCACCTTTACCTTCTAAAAGCAAATTCCCATATTCATCAATCCAACCCATATGATAAGCAGAATAAAGATATAGAGGTAACTGGTTTGAAAACTTTTGCCAGTTTTCTAAAAGTTTGTTTTCTATTTTTAATAAATATTCCTTAAAAACATCCATATCATATGGTATTATATATTATTGAAATTATTTGTCAAAATTTGCGCCTTACTTGACATAGAATTTTTAGCAATGATAAACTTTCTTACCATAATATTAGGAGGATAAACATATATGGAGAAGTTCATGTATAAAGAAATTAAAGAGGGAGTAGAAGTATTAGAAAAATTATATAATAACATAGAGATTTTTGAAAAAGTTACTGAGAAAATAAAAGAATTTAATCCTAAGAACATTATATTTGTAGCCAGAGGAACCTCTGATAATGCTTGTGTTTGGGGAAGATATTATTTTGAATCCAATATAAAAATTCCCGTTTCCCTTTGTGCCCCATCTTTATACACTATATATAATTCTCCACCTCAATTAAACGATTCTTTGGTAATTGCAGTGTCCCAATCTGGTGAAAGTGAAGATATTTGTGAGGTAGTTAGAAATGCAAATAACCAAAAAGCACTTACCATAGGAATTACAAACAATCTAAATAGTAAGCTTGCAAACTTAGCTCAAAACGTTATTTATTTAAATGCTGGAGAAGAAAAAAGTGTTTCAGCAACAAAAACCTACTTAGCAGAGCTTTTTGCTCTTTATCTTTTAGCGAACATTTGGCTAAATAGAAACAATTCAAAAGAAGTTGAAAAATTATTTAATTCTCTTAAAGAAGTTATAAGAAGAGAGGGAGAAATTAAAGAAAAAGCATTACCCTATAAATTTATGGAGCATTGTGTTATTTTAGGTAGAGGATATAATTTAGCATCTGCGTTAGAAATGTCACTCAAATTAAAAGAAACTTCTTATATCTTAGCAGAACCTTACTCTACTGCAGATTTTCTGCATGGTCCTTTAGCACTTGTTTCTTTCGGATTTCCCATTTTTATGTTTATACCCAAAGGAGAAAGTCTTACCACATCCTATGAAACATTAAAAATATTAGAAGAAAAAGAGGTTGATATATTTTTATTCTCCAATGAAGAAGCTCTTAATCAAAAATATAATGGATTTTATATATCTTCTGAAATACCTGAATCGTTAACACCACTTCTTTTCATATTACCTGCCCAATTCTTTACTTATTTCTTAACAATTATAAAAGGATTAGATCCTGATAATCCAAGATATTTAAGAAAGGTTACGATAACAAAATGATGGAGATATTCTCATTCTTAAAAGAGCCACTATTTTTAATTCCAGTTTTTTCCGCCATATTTGCTCAGATTATTAAAGGGATCATAAGGAGTTTTCAGGAAAAAAGATTAGCAGTAAAAACTTTCTTTGAGTGGGGTGGTATGCCAAGTTCTCACTCCGCCCTTACTATTTGCTTATCTACTATTTTGGGATTTAAAGAAGGTTTTACATCTTCAATATTTATACTTTCCACCTTCTTTGCAGGGATTGTAATAGCAGATGCTATAGGGGTACGCCTTGCTACAGAAGAACAAGCAAAAGTTTTAAATAAAATTTTACAGAAATATCCCATTGAAGAGGAAATCTCTTTAAAGGAATCCATAGGGCATACCCCTATTGAGGCTTTCTCTGGAGCAATTTTAGGATTTTTAATAGGCTTAATATCATACTTTTTGGGAATGATAAAATGAGAATTGGGTTTTTTAGTGATACCTACAAACCACAAAAAAATGGTGTTGTTACTGCCATTAAAATGCAAAAAAATTTTTTAGAAGAATCTGGAAACGATGTTTTTGTATTTATCCCTAAAATTCCTAATTCTTCCCAAGAAAAGAATGTTTTTACCCTATCATCAATAACCTTTCCCTTTCAAAAGGAGCATAGAATTGCAAAACCTTATTCAATTAAATATGATCTTTTATTAGATAAATTAAAGTTAGATATCATTCATACCCATACTCCTTTTTCCTTAGGAATATTTGGTTGGCAACAAGCAAGAAAAAGAAAAATCCCATTAGTACATACCTATCATACATTATTTGACGAGTATGCATATTACGTTTGGGACCACTTTCCAGAGTTTGTAAAAAACAAAATAATCACTGAAGAGACAGCAAAAAGCATTGCTATATGGTGGAGTAAAACCTATTGCAATCTTTGTGACCTTGTAATTGCACCATCAACAAAAGTAAAAAAGATATTGGAAAGTTATGAGATAAATAAACCCATAGAAGTTCTTCCAAATGCTTTAGACTTAAGAGAGTTCGTGCCTGTACATAAATCAATTGCAAGAAAGAATAGAAAATTCCCAAAGGATGGAATAATTTTGCTCTTTGTGGGTAGATTAGGAAAGGAAAAAAACATTCCCTTTCTTCTTAAGGTATTACAAAGGCTTAAAAGGTCTTCATACCCATATTATTTAGTAATAGTTGGAGATAATCCTGATAAAAGAGTAAAAGAGGGCTTAATAAAAGAGGCAGAAAGATTAGGGGTAATTGATAGAACAATATTTACAGGATATTTGGAATATAAAGATGTAATTGAAAGTTACTATGCAAGTGATATCTTCGTCTTCTCATCATTAACAGAGACCCAAGGAATGGTTGTTTTAGAAGCATTGTTCTCTGGGCTACCTGTAATTGCTTTAGAGGATTTAGCTATAGGAGATGTAGTAAAGGATGGAGAAAATGGATTTTTAATTCCAAATACCCAAAATAGTATCGATGAATTCGCAAAAAAGATAATTCTAATTACAGAAAATAAGGATTTATATAATAGACTTTCTAAAAGAGCAAGGGAAATTGCTAATGATTTTAGCTCTGAAAATTTGAACAAAAGGCTCTTAGAGATATATAATAATCTAATAAAAAAGAGTAAAAAGTGATAACATGCCAGATTTTACAACTTTATTCATAGAGGAATTAAGTAAGAAAAAGAAGGATCTACTAAGAATTTTATCAAAGGATTTCCTGAATATTGAGGAATCCTTTAAAAATTATTTTAAAAACCACTGGCATCCATTAATAGAGAATAATTTTATTCTTCCAATATTTGCAATAGATGCATCCCAAAGAATATTATCTTTGGCTTTTGGTCCATATCTCATATTATCTCAAGGTTTAGCAATAGGTGATAAAAATTATGAGAAGGTAAAAGTAAATATTGAGGCTATTCCAGGATATGTTTCTCATAATCAGCTGGAGAATATTTCCGATCTCATATTACAAAATATAGAGATGGACTTAGCTCTACAGATAATAGAAGATAATGAGAAAGACTATGCTATTTTTATAGATGGTTCTTTATCGTCAAGAATTTCACATCTTATTTATCTATATTCTATAGATTTAGGAGATTTTAACTTCCTAAGAGAGGATGTTCTTCGTAAAACTATTGAACTTGTCCAGCTTTCAAAGGAAAGGGATTTATTATTAGTATCAATCTCAAAAATTAGTAGGGATACTTTTTTATCACAGATTTTATTAGAATCCGAAGGAAAAGTAATAGAATCTAAAATTTATCCTACTGATACAGAGTTAATATCTTATTTGATACCACACGATACAGGATTTTCTACCCCACTTCTACTTGGAGGGAAAAGAATCTTAGGTAAAAAACAATGGGAAATAATAGAAAATAATCCAGATATAAGTGAGCTTTTAAAAGATTTAGACTCCTTTGTTAATTTGTATATTCGATTACTACCACAAGATCAACTTTTAAGAATAGATTTTCCTGCCTATATTATCAAAAGAAATCAAGCTTTTTTAAACACTGACTATGAATTTATTAGGGCTGATGAAATTGAATTTCTAATCTCCTTAATAAATAATTCTTGCGGTGGAATAAAGGTATACCAAACTCACTTATACTTAGTAGATCAATTGGTAAGACTAAGAAAAGAGCCTGATTTAGATAGATATATGATGATCTTAGAAAAAGAATTAGGGACTCCTCTTCCTTTAGATAGGAGTCAAAGGAGGTTTTTCTAATGAAAGAGATAGGCTATTTGATCGGAGAAAGTTTATGTGATAGATTCCAATTTGTTACAACAAGAGAGCTGGCTCCAAAAAGATTAGAATATGTAACAGTAAAAGGTGTAGCCATATTAGGAGAGGAAGTAGATGTTTTAGCTCAAGTAGAAAGTTTAAGAGCTTATTCAGATGTATTAGATGAAAGACAAGATTACTCATCTACAAAAAAATTATTGGGATTAAATTATTCTATTCCAACTCAGCTTATTGCAACAGCAAGGGTATTAGGTTATTTAGATAAAAACGATAATATACAATTCCCTCGCTCTGTTGCTCTCCCAGGTTCTCCTGTATACTTAGCACCTGATGATCTACTTCAAAGATTTTTTACTCATGGAAAAAGTACATCCATTGAGATAGGAACATTATTGTACCGCCCAAATGTTAAGGTAACTTTGGATCCAAATGGGCTTAGAAGACACTTAGCAATTATAGCTCAAACAGGGGCTGGAAAATCTTATCTTACAGGACTTCTCTTGGAAAAGTTAGTAAAATTAGGTGCAACAGTATTAGTTTTTGATCCAAATAGTGACTACGTATTACTTAGAAAGAAAAAGGATTTATTACAGCCCTCTTCTATTGCAGATAAAGTTACTATTTATAGAATACCTGGAATTCCAACAAGATTTTCGGATTTAGATATAGGACCTGTTGAAAAGTTCTCCATAAAATTTAGTGAATTAGAAGATAATCAGATCCATGATATATTAGGTATCGATGAAAAGGCAACGAATATAAGAAATTCAATAGAAATTGCCCTTAAAGAGCTTAGAGACACTAAGGAAAGTTTTACACCAGATGATCTATATAATAAACTTCAAGAATATATAGGAGAAAAAGAGGAAGAAGAACCATTATCCTTTGAAAATTATGAAAGAGAATTAGCGAGTAAAGCACAATCAAAAAAAAGAAAAATAAATGAGGATTTAGTAAATGGTGCTATAAAGGCATTAAAATACGTAAAATGGATAAAGGATTATCCAATTTGGGGATTTGATGATATTCAGGTGGAAAAAATACTAAAACCTGCCCATATAACAGTAATAGATCTTGCAGGCTTAGAGAGAAATTTAATGGACCTTATTGTAAGCCACTTATTAGATGAGATATGGATAAAAGCTAAATCAGAGGGCTTAAAATATCCTTTATTCATAGTTTTAGAAGAAGCCCATAATTTAGTTCCCAGTGATAGAGATAACAGGTTAAAAAGTGCAAAAATAATAAATTCTATTGCTGCTGAAGGTAGAAAGTTTAAGGTATTTCTAATTGTTATCACACAAAGACCTTACAAAATTAGCCCTCATACTTTATCCCAGTGTGGCAGTCAAATAATTATGAAACTAACAAATCCAAATGATCAAATAGCCGTTAAAGAGGCTTCAGAAGCTCTATCAGAAGCTTTATTCAAGGATCTACCAGGATTAAATATAGGAGAGGCTATAATAGTTGGTAATTTGACAAGGGTACCTGTCATCGTTAAAATAGGAGAAAGGGAAACTGCAGAAGGGGGATATGATATAGATTTGGAGAGGGAATTTGAAAAGGCAAGAAGAGACTCTTTGGTAAACACCTCCTACCCAATACCTGATGGTGAGTTGGAGGAAGAGGTTTAATGATTAAAATTGTAGTAACTTCAGATAATCACCTAAACAAATTCTACAAAAAAATGAATCCTGAACAATTGAGAAAAAGAAGGGAGTTTTTAAGAAGAGCTTTTAAAGAAGTAGTAGACTTCGCTATAAATGAGAAAGTGGATTTGTTTTTTCAAGCTGGAGACCTTTTTGATATGCCAAATCCAAGAAATATAGAATTGATATTTGTTATGGAGCAGTTTGCACATCTAAAGGAAAATGGAATTGATGTTTTTACAGTTGCTGGAACTCATGATTCCCTTATTTCCGCTGATGAAGATTCTTATCCTATTAGAATATTTGAAAAGGCAGGATTTGTAAAAGCTTTTACAAAATTGCAAGAATTGGAACCTGTGATCTGGGAGAAAAATGGAAGTGAAAAAGTGCTAATCTCCGGAATCTCTACTGATATGAGACTAAGGGATAGGGAGCCTGATCCATTGCAACTTTTAAAATTAAAAAACTCCTACGATGGAGACTTTATAAAAATTTTATTATTACACTATTCGGTAGAAAAGTTTGCCCATCCAAAAGCAAGAGAACCTCAAATAAAAGAGTCCTCCTTAAATCAATTGCCTTTTGATTTATATATAATTGGGCATCTCCATACCAATAGACATTACGATCTCAGCAACAAAAAAGTTATTATTCCTGGAGCTACGGAAAGAGTTAACTTTGGAGAAGAGGAAAATGATACAGGCTTTTACTTTATTGTGATTGAGAAAAATAAAGTAAGTAAAGTAGAATATATCAAGACAAATTCTCAACCCATGAAATCCATAGAAGTAATTATAGAAAACAAAACAACTGAAGATCCTACTGAGATAATTATTAATGAAATCAAGAAACAATCATCCAAGGAACAACTGCTAAGGTGCATATTAAAGGGAAAAATTTCATCGGATTTATTTACACAAATTAACCGTGAAAAAATATTGGATGTTGGAAATAATTTGAACTTTTTCTTTGATTTAGATACTCAAAACTTGGATATATATGATTTATCGACAACAACCATTTCATCTGAAGATCTTAGCATAAGAAAAGTCCTGGAAACAATACACAATGAACTCTTATCACAATCCCAGGAGCAAGATAAAGAAATATTAAAGGAATCCTATGAATGGGTCAGTAGTTTTCTCGAAAAATCTGACAATTTTGGTGATCTTTTATGATTAGGATAAAAAGTCTGGAGTTGAAAAACTTTAAAAGATATGAATATGCAAAGTTAGATTTTAAATCAAGTGGTATGATTCTAATAAGAGGGAAAAATGAGGCAGGAAAAAGTAGTTTATTTGAAGCTATTGTTTTTGCCCTGTTTGGAAAACCGGTATATTTAAATCAAAGAAGTGTAAAAGATCTAATCAATTTTTCTGCCACGAAGGCAAGTGTTACTTTAACCTTAGAGATAGATGAAACAGAATTAAAGATCGAAAGGGAAATTGAGAGAGGAAAGAGAGATAGACATTTATGTATAGTCTATAAAGATGGAAAACTAATAAATGAGAAGAAAATAGAAGATATAAATAAAAGAATAGTAAAGGAAATAGGTTTAGATTATGAAACCCTTCTTAATACGTGTTTTGTAGCCCAGAAAAAACTAAGTGTATTAGAAGGAAAGGGACGTGAAGATAGAAAAGCTATCATTTCCTCACTATTTAACCTTGATAAATTAAGTGAACTATCCAATGATGCAAAGAAAAGAGCAAAAGAAATAGAGGAAGAACTTAAATATGCAAATATTATCAGGGATGCATGTAATGCAAAAAGATCCCTTCCTGAATTAGAAGACGAAATTTCCAAATTAAGAGAAAGGAAAAAAGAGTTTGAGGCTATAAAATTGGCAAAAAAGATTAAAGGATTAGAGGATGAATTAAAAAAACTAAATGAAGAAATATCAGATTTATTAAAGGAAGAAGAGAATTACAAAACTAAAGTAGAAGAATTGAAAAGGTATGAGCAAGAGCTAAGTGAGATTGAGAAATATTTTCAACTCAAGAATAGATTAGATGATAAAGAAAAAAATATTGAAGAGCTAAAAAGTAACATAGCTGAATGGGAAAAAGAAAGAATTGAACTTCCAAACCTATATCAAAGATTAGAAGAAATAAATTCTTATATAGAATTGCATAAAAAATTAAAGGAATTAAAAGATTTAGAGGATCAAAAAGAAAAGCTTTCAGAAGTCATAAAGGAATTTAGAGATTTACAGTCAAAATTTGAGACAATTAAGGAAAAAGCCTCTTTAGAAAAAGAGATCACTGACATTGAAAATGCTATTAATTACAAAAACTTAGAAGAAGAAGTAAATAAAATTAAAGAGTTAGAAAAATACAATTCAGAAATAGAAAGGATTTCTAAAGATATTAAGAGGCAAAAAGTATATATTATTACCTTTGCTTCTTTAAGTGCATTACTATTATTTCTCTCTACCCTTTATAGAATTGCCCTTATTCCTCTTTTTGTTCTCCTTCCATTAATTTTTATCTCCATTTATAGAATAAATAGCTTAGGACGTGAAAAGATCAAATTAGAAACTAAGAGGGAAGGCTTAGATAAACAATTGCAAGAAGATAAGGGAAAAATTGAAGAAGAATTTAATAAACTAAAAGAGATCATAAGGAAAGATCTCATTGATTACTCAATAAATGAACTTTTATCATTGAAAGGTAAAAAAGAAAGAGAGCTTGAAGAATATGAGAATGCGATTAATGAAGTTAACAATAAAAAACAATCTCTACTAAGTAAGTTATCTCAATTAGATATAAAAGTATCAGGGAAGGAGATAAATGAGCTTGTAAATGAATTAGAAAATAAAGTAAAGGAAATTGAAAATAATATAGATAAGTATTCCAATATAATAGGTATAAATCCACCAGATACATTAGAAACTCTTATTGCTGAAGAAGCACAGATAAAAGAAAAGATTAAAAATCTTGAAAACTTATCCCAAAATATATCTGAAAATAAAAAAAGAATAGACTCTATTAAGGGAGAAATAGAGAATATTAAAAAAGATTTGGATAGCATATTAAAAAATCTTTCTTCTACTCCCACACCAGAGTATAAAGAAGATATAAAGAGAAACATAGAAAGGTTGAGAGAAGAAAAAGTAGAAGAGCATTATGAAGAAATCAAAAAAGAACTAAACATGAAAAGGGGAGAAAAACAGAATCAGGAAAGAACGTTAAATGAGTTAATAAATGATTTCAAAAAGAGTTTTCAAGAAAAAGAATGGACCGAACTTTGCAATAGAGAATTAAATGAGAACGAAGAGATGGAGATCTTAGAAGAAGAAAAAAATTTAAATGAGGAAATCATAAGATTAAAGTCAAAATTAGAAGAGTATGAGAAAATAACAGGAAAAAACAAAGAAGATCTAAATCCAGATGAAACAGAAAAAGAGATAGAAAGATTAGAAAGAGAAAGAAAGAAAATGGATTATGCGGGGAAACTTTTGGACGAGACTCAAAAAAAGATTATAGATGCCATTTTTCCAAGAACCTCTGCCTATTTGCAAAAAATACTACCTAAGCTTACTTCAGACAATTATAAAATGGTAAAATTGGACCCAGAAAAATTTATAATTAAGATCTATAGAAAAGAAACAAACGAATATTATGAGAAAGACATACTTAGCGGAGGAACACAGGATCAATTCTCATTAGCTCTAAGACTTGCCTTTGCCCTTGCAAGTCTACCTGAAAAAGGCAATGCTCCAGGCTTCATTTTCTTAGACGAACCTTTAGGCTCCTTTGATGAAGATAGAGCGAGCGCCCTATTAGAACTTCTAACAACGGGTGAGCTTGCAGATCACTTTGATCAAATTTTCATAATTACCCATGTCCTATTAAACGAAGATTACAATAACTACTTTGAACAAGTTATTTATATAGAAGAAGGTAAAATTAAAGTTTTATCTTAATTTCTCTAACAAATCTAAGAGATATTTCTTAAATACTTCACCAATATCTTCCCTTTGCAATGCCAACTCTACAGAGGCAATAAGAAAACCCAATTTGTTTCCAGTATCATACCTTTTACCTTTGAATTCATAAGCATAGATTGCCTCTTTTTCCAAAAGAAGTTTCAATCCATCAGTAAGCTGTATTTCCCCTCCTCTTCCAGGCTTTACCCTTTCCAACATATTAAAAATCTCAGGAGTTAATATATATCTTCCAACTATAGCCAAATTTGATGGAGCCTCTTCCACTTTTGGCTTCTCAATCAAATCCGTAACTTGATATAAACCTTCTTCTATCTCTTTTCCTGCAATAATACCATAATTTTTAACTTCCTCCATTGGAACCTTCTCTACAGCAATAACAGAACACTTATATCTTTCATATATATTTATCATTTGCTTTAAGCATGGAACTTCACTAACAATTAAATCATCACTAAGCACTACTGCAAAAGGTTCATCTTTAACTATTTCCTTAGTAACTAATACCGCATGTCCTAAACCAAGGGGCTCTTTCTGTCTTATATAGTAAACTGTAGCAAGATCTGATATCTCTCTTACCTGTCTTAATAGATCTAAATCTCCTTTCTTCTGAAGAAAATACTCTAACTCAAAGGAAATATCAAAGTGATCCTCTATAGCTCTTTTATTCCTCCCAGTTACAATAACAATCTCCTCTAAACCAGAAGCTACTGCCTCTTCAACTCCATATTGTATGATTGGCTTATCAACAACTGGAAGCATTTCCTTAGGTTGAGCCTTTGTTGCAGGAAGAAAGCGAGTACCAAGCCCTGCAGCAGGAAAAACAGCCTTTCTGATACTCATCTTTAAACCTCCTCTTTCCCAGGTATTTTAATAATAAATTGTGCTAAAAAATCCCCTACTCTACCACCCATTTCTACTTCACTAATCTTCTTTCCATAGGAGCATAAAGATCATTATATCTATAAGATCAGCTAAATATATTCTAACATTAACACAATTCTTCTTCAAATCTCTACAGAAATTTAGAAATTTCTCTTGACAGTGAACAAACGTTCACCTATAATAAAAGTATGCAAAATAAGATTAATGAAAAATTGCTAAAAAGAGTAGAATTAATAATGCAATTCTACTATGAAAAGGGCAGAATGCCTACTTACTCAGAAATTGCACATCTTCTACAACTAAAGTCAAAAAACTCAGTGTTCAAGTTAATCAAAAGTTTGGAAAAATATGGATTTTTAAAAAGAGATGAAAAAGGGAAGTTAATACTCAAAAATCTTTCACATCCCATAAAAGTATTAGGAACCATTGAAGCAGGTTTTCCAAGTCCTGCAGAGGAAATATTACTGGATACTATCTCTTTAGACGAATTTTTAGTGGAAAATCCTCAAGCCACATTTCTTCTTAAAGTTACAGGAGACTCTATGAAAGATGCAGGAATCCTCCCTGGAGATTTGGTTTTAGTGCAAAGAGGACTTTTACCTAGAAATGGCGATATTGTGATTGCAAAAGTAGATGGAGAATGGACCATGAAATATTTCATGAAAGAACAGAATAAGATAGTTTTATTACCAGCAAATCCTAAATATGATCCCATCATACCCAAAAATGAGCTTGAAATTACAGGCGTAGTTATTGCGGTAATTAGAAAATATAAGTGAAATTATGGAAGTCTTATGTATTTATCCATGGCCAAGAGCAATTATGCATGTCGATGCTGATGCTTTTTTTGCTTCTTGCGAACAAGCTTTAAAGCCTCATTTAAAAGGAAAACCTGTTGTAGTTGGAAGGGAAAGAGGCATTGTTGTTGCTCTAAGTTATGAAGCAAAAGCTAAAGGTATTCAAAGAGGGATGTTAATAAACACAGCCAAAAAATTATGTCCTGAACTGGAAGTTTTACCATTAGACTACGAAACTTATAGTCTCTTTTCTGTAAGAATCTTCGAAATACTAAGAAGATACTCTCCCCAGGTAGAAGAGTATTCCATTGATGAAGCTTTTGTAGATTTGACAGGACTTAGAAGGCTCTATAGATCTTCCTACGAAAATATTGCAGAAAAGATAAAAAGAGATATTGAAAGAGAATTAGGAATAAGCATCTCAGTAGGATTAAGTATTACAAAAGTGTTAGCTAAGATAGCGTCAAAATACCAAAAGCCTGGTGGCTTCACCTGTATACCTGGAAATGAGATTCATCTCTATCTAAAAGATCTACCTTTGGAAGAGATTTGGGGAATAGGTCCTAATACTTCTGCTTTATTAAAAAAGTTTGGAATTGAGACAGCTCTTCAGTTTGCTAAAAAAGACGAATATTTTATTAAAAAGTATCTAACAAAACCATTTTTAGAAATATGGAAAGAGTTAAACGGTATAAGTGTATACCCTGTAATATCTACGTCGAAAAGTAGTTATAAAAGTATAAGTAAAGCATGCACCTTTGAACCTACTAATGACGAAAGTATTATCTTTGCTCATTTAATGAAAAACCTTGAAGAGGCTTGTTTCAAGGCAAGAAGATTCAAACTTGCTCCCAGAAGAATTATTTTCTTTTTAAAAGGGCAAGACTTTAAAGCTGAAGCCATGGATATAAAACTTTTAACCCCTTCTGCTATCCCCTTCTTTCTTGCCCCATTAATTAGAAAGGGATTTGAAAAAATTTATAACCCAAATAGAATATATAGACAAACAGGCATAATCCTCACAGATTTTATAGATGATCAAAATATACAACTGACTTTATTTGAGGATCCAAAAAAACTTATAAAAATGGAGAGGCTATACTCTGCAGTAGAAACAATTATAAAAAAGTATGGATCTCAGTCTATCTATATTAGCTCAAGTAGTTTAGTAAGAAAGAACAAAGAAAAGAAACTTAAGTTTCCTTTAATGGATATAAGAGTATGAAGGTATTTCTGCTTGAGAAAAATAGTAAAAGATTAATTTGGGTCTCCTTTCTCTATCCACGATTCCCATAGTGGAAACATAAGGAATTGCAGAGTTTGGCTGGTGTCTGGAAAGATGATCTGCAAAAACCAACCATGTATATCCTACTAAATAATCCTTAAAACTTACCGCAATATTCCAATGCTCTTTAAAATATTCCTTCTGGTATTCTTCAGTCCCAACTACAGAACTATCTCCATGATTTCCCCAAATCGCCCACATGCCCGACTCTGAAATGAGTACTAGTTTTGAAGGATATTTCATATGAAGCTCCTTTAATCTATCGATAAGGTCTTTTGATTTTCCATAGAAAAACCCAAAATATTCGTTTATTGCAATTATGTCTACAAAATTAAAAGCCCCAGATTCCTCCCGCCAACCCTTCTGAGAGCCCCAAGAGGCAAAGGTTACAGGTCTTTCATGTAGATCTAATTTTTTGATATTACTGTACATTATTTTAAAAGCGTCTATACCTAAGGGGGTGTGCGTCTCAGATTCGTTAGCTACACTCCAAATAATAACAGAAGGATGATTCATTTGGTTCCAAGCCATGCAAACAGCTAAAGCCAATCCTAATCCATATTCTTTTGTCTGATAGTATAATTGATAATCCTTCATCCAATAATTTTCTACCTCGTCCATTACTAATAAACCATTCTCATCTGCCCACTCATATACGGCTGGGTGCCTATTATAATGAGATAATCTAATAAAGTTAGCCCCTGCCTTTTTAATCAAATTTAGATCCATAAAAATTTCTTTTGGACTCATTGCTCCCCCAGATATAGAATTTTCACAATGCCAATTAACACCTTTTAGAAATACAGGCTTATCATTTAATAATAAACTTATTCCTAAAATTTTTATTGTACGGCGTCCATATTTTACAAACAAAGTATCTCCATTATCTAAGCTTGCATAAGCCTCATAAATCCTTGGAGAGGATATATCCCATGGTTTTGCATCTAGAATCATTATATTGAATGAAACAACTCTTACTTCCTTGGGATTCATAAATAGCTCTTTTTCTTCAATATTTCCTCCAGTCCCTAAACCAGGATTAAATTTTACTTTTACTTTTCCCGAAGTTTCCGAATGATTAAAAACTATTACTTTCGCCTTAAGAATTTTTTCTTCATAGGGAGCATAAACTAAGATCTTACTAATATTTATTTGATTGCATGCTTCTAAGTATATACTTCTATGTATTCCGCCCTATGGCCACCAATCAAAATTACCAGGCGGTATCTCTTCATCCTTTACTTTTCCCCAAACTCTTCTTTCAACCTGAATGGCAATAACATTCTCTTTTCCATAATCCAAAAAATCACCTATATCTAAAGAAAATGGAGTATACCCTCCTTCATGTGTGGCAACAAATTTTCCGTTTATCCATATTTTAGCCCTATAATTTATACCAAGAAAATTTGCCTTAACAAATTTATATTTCCAATCCTTTGGAATAATAAACTTTCTGCGGTACCAAACCTTACCATCATAAAACCTGTAATCCTTTCCATCTTTATCCTTATAAAGATCCCATACAGAAGGAACAAGACACTTATCCCAGCTACTGTCTTCAATTTCTGGATAATACCAAGGCATTTCATCTCGTATACCTATATCATTAGGATCTATTTTAAATTTCCAAGTTCCGTCTAAGGAAATAGATTCTCTTCCCTTTGGAGTTCTATTCCATGTGTCAAAGCTTGGTACAGGATTATTATATTGGAATAATACCCATACATCATCGATTTTTTCCATCCTTGTGTTTGATGGCTCTTTAAGGTTCTCAAAAAGAAAAACAAAGAAAAAAAGTATAAGAAAGATAAACAAATTTCTCTTCACTTTTACAACTTTACATTATAAAATTTATCTCCGATCTTTAACCTATAACCATTAATAAAATCTATTGCTTTTATTTTCTTTTTATTTTCGGGTTTTACTTCTAACACCCAAAGTATTCCATCCCCTGTCTTTACTGCAAAACCTACTTTTTTATCAATTTTAACTACACTTCCAACCTCTCCCTCTATACTATCTTGAGATGCTTCTGCATCCAATATTTTAAGTATTCCTTCCCTAAAATAAGTATATGCTCCAGGTTCTGGAGATAATGCTCTAATTTGACACCAAATCTTTTTTGCTGGCATATTCCAGTCTATTTTTTCTTCCCCTGGTTTTATCTTTTCTGCATAAGTAGCTAAGCTATGATCCTGCTCTTTTGGAATTAATCTTCTTTCCTCAATGAGTGGAAGAGTCTCTATCAATAAATCTGCCCCAAGATTGGCAAGTTTTAGTGTTAAAGTTTCTCTGTTATCCTTTGGTTCTATTGGAATCTTCCTTATACTCCAAACTGGTCCTGCATCTAATTCTTTTGTCATTTGCATAATAGATACTCCTGTTTCTTCCTCGCAATTAAAAAGAGCCCTTTCAATGGGACTTGCTCCTCTATATTTTGGTAATATTGAAGCATGAACATTAATACCACCGTATGGCGGTATATTTAAAATTTTCTCAGGAATTATTTTTCCATAGGATGCTACTATTAAAGCATCTGGGTTTAAACTTTGAATTAATTCTTCTACCTCTTTATTTTTTAAGCTTATTGGTTGAAATACTGGAATACCCTTTTCTAAGGCAAATTTTTTAACCTCGGAAGGTTCTATTTTTTTCCCTCTTCCTTTTGGCTTATCAGGTTGAGTAAAAACTGCTAAGATCCTATGTTTCTCATAAAGTTTCTCCAATATTATCCTTGCAAAAAGAGGAGTACCAAAAAAAATTACCTTCATACCTTTACATCTTCTTCAATCTTATCAACAATCAAGATACCATCTAAGTGGTCTATTTCATGTTGGAAAATTCTCGCCCACATTCCTTCAGCCTTCATTACTATTGTTTTTCCATTCAAATCTTGGAATCTTACTGTAATCTTTTGAGCTCTCTTTACCGGAATTTCAACTCCTGGAATACTCAAACATCCCTCAATATCTACCCATTCCCCTTCTTTCTCAATAATCTCAGGATTTATTATTACCAAATCTTGATCCTCGTAAGAAATAACAGCCATTCTCAAACTTTTTCCTACTTGTGGAGCGGCAAGTCCAACACCATCTACAGTTTTTAAGGTTTCAAACATTGCTTCCGCTAATTTTTTTATATTATTATCTATCTTTTCTACATTTTTCGCCTTTTTTCTTAAGACAGGATGTTCAATAGTATAAATTTTTAAAATCATTTCCTCACCTCCCAAAATCATAAAATTTCCCTAACATCTTTGTTAATTATAACCTTATAACTTGCAAAAGTATTATTGTATTCTACAATATTTTTCAAGTTTAAAGGAAGATCACTTTCATCTTTAATTATTAATTGATATCTATATTTTTCTCTTAAAACCATAGGAAAGAAAGGGGCAGGACCTAAAATAGATAAATTTTCATATTTTTCTTTTATCATATCTCTTAGCTTTATACCTTCTTCTATCAATTCATTTTCATCATCACCTATTAATAGAATTTGATGTAATGTAGAGAATGGAGGATAACTTAAGGTTTTTCTTAAATTAAGTTCCTCATGAAGAAAAAGGTTATAAAAATTTGCTTTTAGAGCCCTAATGACATAATGCTGTGAGGAATAAGTTTGAATTATTAATTCTTCTCCTGGAAAGTCTGACATTATTCTTCTTATTAAGTGAAATATCTTCTCGGGCATAGAAAAATCAGGAAGATGTAAAAAATTATCCAAGTTGACTACAATTAATAACCCTACAGACATACGAGGAATCCATGGAACAATGAGTCTTGTTCCCACTATAATATCACTCTTGTATAAAATAGTCTCATCTTTTATATCTTTTTCACTATCCCATCTCTGTACAATCTTTTTTGGAAATAATCTTTTCAGATAACTTTCCAATTTTTCTGTACCTAATCCTCCATAATTAAAACTGTAACCACCACATTTAGGACAAGTTGTAACAGCAGGCATACTATATCCACAATAATGGCACTTTAACTCAAGTGTATCAGAATGGTAAACTAAAGATGTACTACAATGAGGACAATAAAAAGTATAACCACAATCATTGCACTGAAGGTATGTAGAATAGCCCAATCTATTTAGTAAAAAAAAGACCTGTTTATTATTATATAGAACCTCTTTCACCCTTTTTAAAGTATAATAGGAAAGAACTTCTCCCTTCCCTCTCCTCATATCGATAACAGATATTTTAGGCTTTTTTGCTGACTTTCTGTAAAGAGAGTAAACCCCTTTTATGGAATTATAAAAAGATGCTACTGAGGGAGAGCTTGTTCCTAAGATAATAGGTATTTTATCAAGTTCTGCTCTTTTAACAGCAACTTTTGATACATCAAATCTTGGCTCCTTTTCTCTCATATTATAGAATTCATTTTCTTCCTCATCCAATATGATTACTCCTAAACTACTGAAGGGTAAAAAAATTCCCTTTCCAGAAGATACAATTAAAATAGGTTTTTCCTCATATGATAACTTATACACCTGATAAGACTGAGCAGGCGTAAGAAGACCATGATATGGATAATATTTAATTGGTACCTTATCTTCTAAAAATTGAAGAAAATCAAAAAGAGAATTTAAGGTTGGAAAAATAATTAATACTTGCTTTTCCTTATTGAAGAAATATTTTATTACTTCTATATATATTCTCCAACGTTCCTTCCTGTTTTCTACAAATAATAACAACGGCTTATTACTTAAACTTTGTTTTAACTTACTAAACTCTAACAGACTATCCTTATCAATATCCCAGTTATCTCTTTTAGGTATATAAAAAAACTCTTTTCTTGGTATTTTCTCCGATAATTCTACCTCGATTCTTTCAGTAATAACATTTTTTCTTATTAGATCTCTTAATAGAGACTCAGAAACTTTAACCTCTTTTTTGAGTTTTTCTAAATTTTTTTCTTCCTTTAATATCTCATAAACTTCTTCTTGTTTTTTAGTAAGTTTAGTGCTACATGGTTCTACTCTTTTAAATATTCTTTTCAATTTTAAATTTATGCCAGATGGAAAGATATAGTTTGCGGATTTGAAAAGAGAATTTTCATAATATTCACTTATCCAATTAACCAAAGAGATAAGAGAAGAGGATAAAATAGGAAATTTCTCTAAAACAGCCGTTATTGGTTTTAACTCTAAACCTTGAACTTCTTCTTCTGATATGTCCCAGATATAGCCTAAGACTCTTCTCTTCTTAAGAGGTATTATTACCGCTTTACCAACCTGAGCAGAATCTACTAATTCTTCAGGAATATAGTAATAAAGGAAATCTTTCTCAGGGATACGCGTATCAAAAAGTATAACCTTAGCAATTAACACCCTTAATTACTTAGATTTCTCCTCCTCGTATGTGATCCTTCCATTTAATAATTCCTCAATAGCCATAGTTTGAGGATCTCTTGCCATAACTTGTCTTAGGAACTTTAATTCCTCGCTTATCTGTCTTGCCCTTTTTGCTATTAAAACTGTCAAAATATATTTATTTGGTATTATTTTTAATAATTCGTCTAAAGAATCCTTCATTGCTCACAACCTCCTAATTTCTTTAACCAATATTCTGCTTTTTCCTTTGTAAGTCTACATCTCTCTGCTAAAATAATTGCTTTCACATTCTCAACAGCCTCATCTATGTTATCATTCACAACTAAATAATCATAATAAAAAATTTTAGAAATTTCAAGTGGCACATTTTTCCACCTTATTTCCAGATCACTACTTTTTTCAGTTTCTCTCCCAACTAATCTTCTTCTCAACTCATCCAAAGAAGGAGGAAGCAAAAAGATAAGAATTGCAGATTTATATAAATTCTTTACATTTAATCCCCCCTGAACATCTATCTTTAAAATTACATCCCTTCCCTGTCTTATATTTTCTTCAACAAATTTTTTAGGAGTACCATAAAAATAAGAATGAACCTGAGCCCATTCTAAAAATTCTCCCTTTTCAACCATTTCTTTAAAAGTTTTTTCATCTACAAAAAAATAATTTTCTCCATTCCTCTCCCCTACCCTCATGGGTCTTGTTGTTACCGAAATAGATTTAACTAAATTTGGAATTTTATTTAGTAATTTATCCAAGACAGCATCCTTTCCTACCCCAGATGGTCCAGAAAGTACAAAAAGAAGTCCTGATGAATTCATTCCTTTTCCTCCTCTTCTTCCATTCCTTCTAATCTTGCTGCAATAGTCTCCGGATTAAGAGCAGAAAGTATTATATGTCCACTATCTAATATTAAAACTGCCCTTGTTTTTCTACCATATGTGGCATCAATAAGTTCATTCCTGTCTTTAGCATCGGAGATGTATCTCCTGATAGGAGCTGAATCAGGGCTTATTATAGCAACAATTCTTGAACTAACTACAATATTCCCAAAACCAATATTAATTAATTTTATCTTCATGTCATTTCACTCCCTACTCCACATTGTTAATTAATTCCCTCATTTTTTCTAACTCCTCTTTTATTTTTAAAGAATACTCCATAATTTTTGTCTTTGCGGTTTTACTGGAAAGAGTATTTATTTCACGCCACATTTCTTGAATTATAAAGTCCAAAGTTTTTCCAATACTATCATCTCTTTTCATCTCTTCCTCAAATTTAGCAATAAAAATTTTAAGCCTCTCTAATTCCTCATTAATATCCGCTTTCATTATGATCAGAGCAATTTCTTGAATTAATCTATCTCTTTCGATAGTAATATTCCATTCTTCCAATTTTTTATTCAAGATTTCATGAACCTCTTTTTTCCAGTTTTCATCCTCAGCCTCAATTTTTTCCAGATTTTCCTTAATTATCTGGATACACTTTTCAAGACTTTTAGATATTCCTTCTCCTTCTTTCCTTTTTTCCTCTAAAAAATTTTCCAAAAGAAGATCAAATTCTTTTTTTATAAAGTCCACTTCCTCATTTGAAAAACTTTTAGGTTCTAATGTAAATGCTTGAGGATTAATAAGAAGCTCTTTCCAATCAGATAAGATTTCCTTTTTCCCTGTTATTTTTTCAATTTCCTTTAAAGACTCCTCTATAAAAGAAGAGTTAAGTTTAGGGATGGATTCAATATTATTGTACATTCTAAGATTAAATATAACCTGTCCTCTTTTTATATTACTCCTTATTTTATCTATAAATTCTTTCTCTAAATATGTGAGATTTTGTGGAAGATAAATTTTTAATTCTAAAAAACGATGATTGTACCCCTTAAACTCCATATAAAGCTTAAGGCTCCCAAAGGATATCTCTTTAAAACATGAGGCAGTCATTCCCCTCATATGTTATTAAAATATCACTTTTTTATAACCTTGTGAAGTCTGGAATTAAAAGTAGTAAAATATGGTAAGATGAAAGAAAGAGGGTGAGATAGTGAAGAAAATAAAATTTAGAAGAAAGTTGATGTAGGAATTGTGAAAGAAGAGAATATAAGAATCTCATTAAGAAAGGATCACTTAAAATGAGTCTTAAAAATCTCCTAACAATTGATTTAGGAACAACAAACATAAAAATTTTTCTTTGGAACAAGAAAGGAAAAATTATTTCTAAAAAAGTTATACCAACCCAAATAAGTAGTGATTATTCCATATCACCGAACTTTATAAAAGAAGCCATCTATAATACATTAAGGGAAATGCCTTTAAAAAGTATAGGCGGTATTTCAGTCTCTGGAATGGGGGAGGCTGGTCTACTCATTGACGAAGAAGGAAAACCACTTACCAATATATTTTCTTGGTTAGACCTTAGAGGAGAAAAGGAGTTGAACATTCTAAATTCCATTAACAAGGAAAGAATTTTTGAAATTACTGGATTAAAAGTTTCACCTAAATATTCGTTAGCGAAGATTTTATGGGTAAGGGAAAATCAAAAAGATATATGGAGTAGAGTATGGAAATGGCTAAATGCTGTAGATTTTGTGAATTATTTACTGACTGGTGAAGTTATAACTGATTATTCTTTGGCAAGTAGAATGCTCATTTTTGATATCAGAAATAAGTACTGGTCCAAAGAAATCTTAAATTTATGTGGGTTAAATGAAAGTATTTTACCGAATATAAAGGCATGTGGAAGCTACATAGGAGATTACAATACAATTCCAGTTTTTTTAGGAGGTCATGACCATCCTATTGGAAGTTTCCCTCTTGAGTTAGATTATTCAACTTTATATGATTCTTGGGGAACTGCAGAAGCCTTTTTCCTTTTATCAGATAATCTAAATATTTTAAAGGATGTAGGGAAAAAGGGATTTAGTGTGGGATGCCTTCTTGAAGATAGATATTATTTGTTGGGGGGAATTCATTTTTCCGGCGGAATTTATAATTGGATTAGAAATGGTTTAAATATTAAAAGAAAAATTGAAAGAATAAATTTTCAGTTTGAAAATGAGCTTTTCTTTTTCCCTTATATTTTAGGGAGAAATATTCCATCTCCCAATAAGGATGCAAAGGGAATGTTTTTCGGAATTACTATCAAAACCACATTAAATGATCTATTACAGAGTATTTGGGAGGGACTATTTTTTGAAACAAGGTTGATCATAGAAGAGATTAGAAATATTGGATTTAATATTGAAAAGATCATATTAGGTGGGGGAATGTGTAGATTCAAAAATATTGTCCAATTAAAGGCGGATATCCTTAATACTCCTTTATTTGTTTCAAAAGAGAGGGAGTTAACAAGTAAGGGTACAGCTTATTTGATAGCAAATAATATATATCCTAAAAATTACGCAGAAAATTTTAAAGTAAAAGAATTTACATTATACGAGCCTATAAATAAATTGGATTATTATGAGGAGAAATTTAAAAAATACAAAGAGTTATTACAGAAGTTTTATAGTTAAAGTTGGCGGAGAGGGTGGGATTCGAACCCACGGTACGGGTTTTTGCCCGTACAACCGCTTAGCAGGCGGCTGCCTTAAACCGTCTCGGCCACCTCTCCATCCAAAAGAGATTATACCATTATAAATAAGAATTGACAATAAAGGAGGATATAATTATGAGAAACTTTATGAGACCTAAAATTATACTTAGTGCTTGTTTAAATTTAGAACCTGTAAGATATGATGGAGGATTTGTTAAAGATGAATTTGTTCTAAAACTCAGAGACTTCTGTGATATTAATACTGTATGTCCAGAAGTTTCTATTGGACTTGGAGTTCCAAGAGAAAAAATAATAGTTTATAAAACAGAAGAAGGCTATAGAATATCTCAACCAAGCACTGGTAGTGATTTAACAGATATTATGTATAAATTTTCTGAGGATTTTATATCAAATTTATCAAACTATGAATTTGATGGAGCAATATTAAAGAGTAAATCTCCTTCCTGCGGTGTCTCCAACACTTTAGTTTATAAAGATAAAGAGGGAAAGATCTACCACTCCAAGGGAAAAGGGATTTTTGCAATGTTACTAATGGAGAAATTTCCCCTTATTCCTATTGAGGATGAAGGTAGATTAAAAAATCCAGATATTAAGAGAAATTTCTTAACAAGAATATTCTCTTTAGCAGATCTTAGAGAATTTAGGAAAAATGCCAAAGAAGTAAAGGAAATCATGGATTTTCATCAAAGATACAAATATCTTCTTATGACCTATAGTCAAGAAAAGCTTAGAAAATTAGGTAAGATTGTAGCTAATATAAATAGAGATAATTTCAAAGAGTCCCTTTCTATCTATTCAGAAATATTTTTGAAGGCTCTATCAAAGAAGCCCTCAAGAAATCAGCATTATAATACATTATCACACATATTTGGTCATATATCTGAAAAGCTAAGAGAAAAGGAAAAGATGCATTTTTTAAATCTACTCAAAAACTATAAAGAGGGGAAGGTAGAACTTAAAGTTATTTTGGAGATACTTAAAAATTGGGTATTTAGATTTGATGATGAATATCTAATAACTCAAGCATATCTTATCCCCTATCCAGAAGAGTTAGAATAGTTTCTCTATGTTTCTTGGCTGATTTTTCCCAATTAAAGGATTTTACTCTTTCTAATCCTTTTTCGATTAAATTTTTCCTTAGATCATCACTGTTTAAAACCTTTAAAATTCCAAGGGCAATTTCTTCAGGTTCTAATGGATTTACGTAAAAACTTGCATCTCCACAAACTTCAGGTATTGCGGATAGATTAGATACAACTGTGGGACATCCACAAGCCATAGCTTCAAGGGGAGGAAGACCAAATCCTTCATATAATGAAGGAAATACGAATAACCTTGCAAGATTATATAGTACAGGAAGTTCGTCATCTTCTATATAACCTGTAAATATTACTTTGGTTCTCAATTCATAACTATCCTCAAGAATTTGAAAAATTTCTTTATCACCAGTTATAAAACCCTCTTTTTTGCCAACAATTACCAAATAGTAATCTTTGTAGTTCTTTTTTTGAATTATAGAAAAGGCTTTCAACAGATTTTTCAAATTCTTATGAGGCTTTACATTTCCTACATATAGAATAAAATTCTCCGGATATTTCGATCTAAATGGTTCTAAAACTTTTCTATCCAAAATTTTAAACCTATTATTATCTACACCATTATAAATGACTTCTATTTTTTCTGGATTTACTTTTGTATACTTAATGATTTCAGATTTAGAAAAGTTAGATACTGTAATAATTTTATCAGAAAGATTTACCGCACTATTAATAACAAGCTTTATATATACTTTTTGCAAAGAATTAAAGCTCTCATAAAAAGCAAGATGATAAACATCGTGAATTGTAACTATTCTTTTTTTTGCTTTTATTGGTAATATTGGTGCATTAAAGTGAGGAGACCAAAAAACATCACATCTTGGAATTATTAAAGGATAACTTAATTGTTCGGAAATGGAATAAATAGGTGCACCAAATGGAATTATCTCTATATCATCCTTTAAAAAATTTTTCACTTCTCTAACATTTCCTAAGACTTTTAGGGAAAAAATAGAATCTTTAAAGAATGGAACTAAATTTTTCAAATAAGTCCCAATCCCAGAATAATTTATCATTCTAAGATCTATTATTAAACTTCTCATTACTTTTTGACTAAATTCTTATTTTATGATATTTTATATCCCTAATGGGAACAATTATTAATAGTATAGCAGTTTTAATTGGAAGTTTAATAGGACTTACATTAAAAAGTAAGTTTACTGAAAACATGCGAAAAATCCTAATGGACGCATTAGGACTTGTATGTATTTATCTTGGCTTGCAAATGGCATTAAAAGGAGAAAAATTTTTACATTTAGTTTTTAGTTTAGTTATTGGAGGAATAATAGGAGAGCTGTTAAATATTGATGGTATTTTTAAAGATATATCAAATAAAGTCGAAGAAAAATTCAGTAGAGGAGAAAAAGGGACTTTTGCAAAGGGATTCTTAACTGCAAGTTTATTATACTGTATTGGACCAATGACAATAATGGGATCTATCCAGGATGGATTAGGTCAAACTCCAACCATCCTTTTAACAAAATCACTATTAGATGGAACTGCCTCAATTGCGCTCTCTTCTGCCCTCGGAATTGGGGTTGCTTTTTCGTCCCTTTCCGTTCTCATTGTTCAAGGAACTATTACTCTACTTGCTAACCTTGTTAGTCCTATATTAACAGAGATTGTTGTAAGAGAAATGACTGCCGTTGGCGGTATTCTTGTTCTTGGCATTGCTTTCAATCTTTTAGAGTTAAAAAATATAAAAGTTGCTAATCTCTTACCAGCTCTACTACTTATTATCTTATTTGTGAAAATATTTCCTTAAAACCCTAAGTTTTCATTTACTAATATAATCCAAATTTCAGTTTTAGATGGTGGAGCTTCCATAATAGTTATAACTCTACACATTTTCTTAGGATTACTACAATCAGCGCAATATCCTAAGGTACCACAAGGTAGATCTAAATTAAGTCTTTTAGCATTTAATGGTGCTACTACATTTTTAATATGCCAAATGGCAGTTTCCAAGTTGACTACCAATTTATTTTTACCAACAACTAAAATCACCTTCTTAGGACCAAATATTTGCGCTGAAACTCTATTACCTACTCCATCAATATTGACTATTTCTCCTGAAAAAGTAATAGCATTTACGCTTGATAAGAAAACATCAGAAATTAATTCTTTTTTTCTTATCTCTAAATCTTCATCTGGGGATAATCCAGGTTTCCAATGATGGTAAATCTCAAAGCCTCTCTTTTCTAATTCTTCAATTATTCCTATTTCTCTTATGGTCATGCTTCCACCAATACCAACTGTTGCTCCTTCTGGTATAAGTTCCAAAACTTTCTCTTTTGCCATCTCTTTATTTTCAACTAATAATACATTAAATCCTCTTTCCTTTAATAATTCCTCTACTCTCTGAAGTTGTTTCTCTCCAAGCCATTTTTCTAATTCTCTCATATTAAAGACCTCCTTTTACTCCCATTCTATTGTGGCTGGGGGTTTATTTGTAATATCTAAAACCACTCTATTAATATTCTTTACTTCGTTAGTTATACGAGTAGCTATTCTTTCCAATATCTCATAAGGGACTTTTACCCATTGGGCAGTCATTCCGTCTTCACTTTCAACAATTCTCAAAGCAATTGTATACTCATAAGATCTTTTATCCCCTTTTACTCCTACACTTCTTACAGGAAGTAATACCGCAAATGACTGCCAAATATGTTCATAGCCTTCCCACTTTCGTAATTCCTCCTGAAGTATAGCATCCGCCTCTCTCAAAATATCCAATCTTTCTTCTGTTATTTCTCCAACAATTCTAACAGCTAATCCAGGACCTGGATAAGGTTGTCTACTAATAAAGCTTTGAGGTAATCCTAATATTTCTGCTATTTTTCTAACCTCATCCTTGAATAAATATCTAAAAGGTTCTATTATTTCAAATTGCAGGTTTGAAGGAAGCCCACCTACGTTATGATGAGATTTTATTTTTGCAGCCTTACCTGTCTTGGATTGGGCACTTTCTATTACATCAGGATAAAGAGTGCCTTGGGCTAAGTACTTAAATGGTCCATATTGTTTTGCAAATTCTTCGAATACTTTAATAAATTCATGTCCAATTATCTTTCTTTTCTCTTCTGGATCCTGAACTCCTTTTAATTTTTCTAAAAATCTATCTTTAGCATCAATTACCACAAGATTAACTCCTAAACTTCTTAATGCATTTTCAACTTCATTTCTCTCTCCCTTTCTAAGTAGACCATGATCCACAAAAACAGCAGTAAGTTGGTCACCAATAGCCTTACTAAGTAAAACAGCTAAAGTTGAAGAGTCTACCCCTCCACTTACTGCCAAAAGGACCTTTTCATTCCCAACACGCTCCCTAACCTCTTTAATACTATCTTCAACAAATTTACTTAAGTTCCAGCTTTCTTTACTCCCACAGATTTTGAAAACAAAATTTTTTAATATTTCCCTTCCTTTTTTAGTATGACTTACCTCTGGATGAAACTGTACTCCGTATATGTTTTTCTCTATCGACTCATAGGCGGAAAGGTAATTATTCTCTGATATAGCTAAAGGTACAAATCCACTTGGAAGTTTTGAAACTACATCTTGATGACTCATCCAAACAATCTCTTCTTCATTTAAACCTTCAAGTAGTTTTGATGGATTTATAATTTTTATCTTTGTAAGTCCGTATTCCCCTTTCTCACCCTTTACAACTTCTCCTCCAAAGATCTTAGCTATTAATTGAAAACCAAAACAAATCCCCAATATTGGAACATTAATATTAAAGATATCCATATTTAAATCAAGACTATCCTCATAAACACTTCCAGGTCCTCCAGATAAAATTATCCCCTCTACCCCCTCAAGCTCTCTCGTCTCTACATTAGGAGGAAAAATTAAGGAGTATACTTTTAATTCCCTTAGTCTTCTTGCAATTAATTGAGTATATTGGGAACCAAAATCGATAACTGCAAACATTATACCTTTACCTCCATTATGTGATAAAATAATATAGTAGAATTATTTATATAAAAGGGGGGTTTTAAATGGAAGAGCGTAAATGCAAAAACTGCAAATTTTTCCAACCAAACCCATCGGATCCTAATAAAGGTATGTGCTTTGGAATACCTGTAAAAGCAGAAGGCTCTTGTCCTCAATTTGTTCCTAAGTCTTAAACTTAATCTCTTCCAAATTAAATTGCGCATTATTTACTAAGGTTTTGAAAAAGTCATCTCCTAACAGATATAGAATAAGGGAGTAAGGTCGGTAGTTTATATAAATTAATGATTCTTTTACTAACAACAAACCTCTTATTAAAACACCAAAAAGGAAAAGAATTTTATACTCTAAAAGATCCCTTTTATCAAAAAGGGATTTATCTGAATTCTTTTTTCTTTCCCTCAAAAGGTTTAAAATCTTTTCTCTTTCATAAATCAAATTTTTAAGTTCTTCTAAAAATTCCATTGGGATTTTTATTTCTTTTATGATCCCAATGGAATTCTTAATTTTTTCTTTATATTTCAAATATTTATGGGATCTTTCAAAATCGATTATTCCCTTTTCAGCTAAGATAATCTTAGCCAAATGAAAATATTCGCCTTGTTGGGTATTAGAAATAATTTCCAAAAATTTATCTATAGTATCCACAATATTTCTCCATGAATAGCTAAAATCTTTTGGATCTACTGTTTCACCGAAAAATATAGAAAGATACTTGGGTAGTATTATTTCAGTATCTCCCAGATATTTTAAATTGTCTAACAAGTTTATTCTAATTCTTAATAAGTGAGAGGAAGGAACCTCTACTCCCCTTCTAAAAAGTTCTCCTAAAAAGTAATCTACCATAGGAGCATATTTTGAACCTAATTCAGGTACTGCTAAAATTTTTGGATATTTTCTCATCTCCGCCATAAATGGTCCTGCTTTTCCAATTAAACTAAATCCATGAGGAAATCTTTCTGAATCTAAAAGGGTTTTTATAAATTCACAGGCACTGGATAAAGAATTTTTCGAGATTAAAGTGGTTGAAGTACAATGGGGAGAATATAACCGAACTTCTGAAATCCCATCATTTTTAATCTCAATATTACATCGAGTTAGAATCAATCTTGATTTCTCAATGGAAAACACTTCCATAAAAAATGGGGGAGAAAAAGTGTTATTCTTAATGTGCATTCTTTTTAAATGCAAACCCGCTTTATTTAAAGCCATATTATAAGCCTGAGCAAATAATTGGGGATTTCTCAAACTTAAATCAAAGAAATAGTAAGAATCTTCCTTTACCTCTTCTTTGGATGTTATTCTAAACATATTAGATGTGGTCTCAAATTTCAATTCTATATCATTTTTATATAGATCTTCTATTATTTTTTTTGAAATATACTTATGAAGATCAACAATAGAGATATTGTGGTTTGAAAATATAATTTCTTTATACCAATTCCTAATTTTTTTTGCTCTTTCTATAACTCTTTTCCTATAATTTTTATTTTTAATCTGTTTTAAAGTCCCCCTTACACCAAGAATAAACAATTTTTCCAAAAGAATTTTAATATTTGACTCATCTAAATATATACTTGAAAGGCTTATATCCTCTGCCTCTCGCGGTACAATACCATACCAACCAAGAGACTTAGAAAAAAGATAATAGATTTCAGCTTGTGGATTTCTTTCAAAAAGCTTTTTTAAAGCAGATATATTAGCACATGGTCCCAACCGTGTTACTTGTGAGACCCTGTGGTAATTATATGTAAAACCGAGTGACTCTATAGCTCTCGTAAAACTATCGTCATTAATCAATAATTTTTTATAATCTCTCCATTTTCTTGAAATCCATGAGAGATGAAACCCCAAGTTTTTATATTCATGGGGCTCTATGGGAACTGCATAAAAAATTCCATAAGATATATCCTGATTTATATAAACTGCTCCTGTTACTTTTTGAGCATAATCCTCAGTAATAGTAAATCTATTTTTATCATCATAAAGATTAGCTAACCTCTGATCACCTGTTCCTAACTTCTCATCATGTATAAAAGGAATATACTTGACTTTATCTTCTAATCTAATTTTTAAAGCTAAATCTGTGATCAGAGCATCCCATAATATATTTTGATCTCCTTTATAAACAGCTTCTATACCTCTCTCTTTTAGTTCATTTACTAAATCCTCTGAAGGGAAATATATCTTATAAGTCTCAAAATTTTCATCTTCTCTAATTTTTTCTTTACAGATACTCCTCATAACTTTTTACCATTAAATATCCAAATTTCTTACAAACTTTGCTTTCTCTTCTATAAACATTCTTCTCTCTTCTACATTGTTTCCCATTAGAACTGAGAAGATTCTTTCAGCCTCTAAAGCATCTTCTATTGTTACTTGTAGAAGAATTCTTTTTTGAGGGTCCATTGTGGTTTCCCTTAATTGCTCTGGATCCATCTCTCCCAATCCTTTATATCTTTGAATATAAACATTATCCGGGTTTCCCCATTCCTTTAATACTTTTTCCTTTTCTTCTTCACTGTAAACATACCTCTCCTCTTTTCCCCTCTTTAAAAGGTATAAAGGAGGCTGTGCTATATAAACATATCCACCTTCAATTAACGGTCTTAAATGTCTATAGAAAAAGGTAAGAAGTAAGGTCCTTATGTGAGCTCCATCTACATCTGCATCTGTCATTATTATAATCTTATGATATCTCAATTTTGATAAATCAAAATCTTGCCCTATACCAGTTCCAAGACTTGCAATTATAGCTTTAATCTCCTCGCTTGATAAAATTTTCGCTAAATGTTGAGCCTTCTCTACATTCAATATTTTACCTCTTAAAGGGAGAATGGCCTGATATCTTCTATCTCTTCCTTGTTTTGCAGAACCGCCTGCTGACTCTCCCTCTACTATAAAAAGCTCACAAAACTTAGGATCTTTTTCACTACAATCCGCAAGCTTCCCAGGAAGTAAAGTAGATTCTAATAGACTTTTCCTTCTTACTAACTCTCTTGCCTTTCTTGCTGCTTGTCTTGCTCGGTATGCTTCAATAATCTTATTAATTATCAACTTTCCAACGTCAGGATTTTCTGAGAAAAACCTACTTAATTCCTCATCTGTGACTGATTCTACAAACTTTCTGACCTCAGAATTTCCAAGTTTTGTTTTTGTTTGCCCTTCAAATTGTGGCTCAGGTACCTTTGTATTAATGATGGCTATCAAGCCTTCCCTTACATCCTCACCAGATAACGACTCTGATTCCTTCCACATATTCCAAGATCTCGCAAAATTATTAACTACTCTTGTAAGAGCAATACGAAATCCAGAAACATGAGTTCCTCCCTCAATAGTGTGAATACCATTAACATAAGACAAAATCAATTCATCATAACCTGTGTTATATTGAAATACCACTTCGAGGACTAAATTCCCTTCTTCTCTCTTAAAGTAACAAGGTTTATGCAAAACCTCTTTACCCTTTGAAAGAAAATCAATGAATTCTGTTAAACCACCTTCAAAATGAAAAACATTCCTTTTGTTTGTTCTTTCGTCGATAAGTTCAATAGTCACTTCTTTGTTTAGAAAGGCAAGCTCTCTAAGTCTATTTGCAATAATATCATAATCAAAATTTACAGTCTCAAATATGGAGGGATCAGGATAAAAAAGTATTTTTGTACCAGAGCTTTCTGACTGACCTACTACCTCAACTGGGGTTTTAGGTTTCCCTTTCTCATAAACTTGTCTATATATTTTTCCTTCTCTTTTAACTTCAACTTCAAGATAGGATGATAATGCATTTACTACGGAAAGTCCTACACCATGCAATCCACCACTAATTTTGTAGATTGAATTTGAAAATTTACCACCAGCATGTAAAGTAGTTAAAACTACCTCTAAGGCAGACTTTTTCGCCTGTGGGTGAATATCTACAGGAATACCTCTTCCATTATCTTCTACTATAATCCCCCCATCCTTTTTAATTACCACCAATATATAATTACAATATCCTGAAAAAACTTCATCAATACTGTTATCAACAAGTTCAAATACTAAGTGATGAAGACCTCGAACGCCTGTATCTCCAATATACATTCCAGGTCTTTTTCTTACAGCTTCAGTTCCCTCAAGAATTTGTATGCTTTCTGCAGTATAACTATCTTTTTTCGGAACCATGAAATCCTCCCTTATTTAACATTGCAAGGCTTTTTAAATAATTTCTAACAATTTCTCTAATTTCACTATCCTCAATAGACTCAACTATTTTATCAATTCTTTCTTCCTCTTGTAAAGAAAGTTTGGCTCTCGATTTTACCTTTTTATTTTTAATCTTTTTCCTAAAAGTATGTCCCTTATCTACGAACATGATGTCTTTTATTATATTTGAACTAAATATATTATTTAAATCCTCAATTATTTTATGCTTTAACAAACTTAACTCTTGAGCCCAAATACTGCTATCGACATCGACAAACAAGATACCATTCCTAATACTCTTAGGATTTGTATGTTGAGATAAAACATTACCTACTACTTCATCCCATTTTTCTATAAGAAGATGTTCACGTAACTTTTCATCTAATTTAAAATAAGAAAATACATTCCAAAGCTCATTTGAAATAGGCTTCATGGAAAGTTACCTTCCCTGAATTTATCTCAAAATAAGGTTGATCTTCCAAAAATTTTAATTTGTAAGCAGTGGTAATAAAGACTTGAAAGTCTTTTATAGAGTTCCAAACAATTTCTTTCTTCTCATCATCTAATTCAGCAAACAAATCATCAATAAGCAAAATTGCTTTTTCTCTTCTCTTTTCTGAAAGTAATTTTAGCTCAGAAAGTTTCCAGATTAAAAAGGCTATCTTTCTTTCCCCTCCTGACCCAAAATTTCTCAATGAATATTCCCTATCCTCTCTTTGCCAATAAAATATTATATCATCTCTATGGGGACCAACTGATGTATATTTTTTATTTATATCTTCTTTTCTCTGTTTACTTAAAGACTCTTCAAAATCTCTTTTTATACTATCTAAATCTATATCATCTACGGTAAAACTACAAATATACTTAACCTTGAGAGCTTCTCTTCCCAAAATCTTTTTACTGATCTCTGAAATATACCTTTCTAATTCCTTTAGAATAGATAGGCGATGATAAGTTAAATTACTTCCTTTTTCTATTAATAAATCGTCCCATACATCCAAATCTTTCAATTTATCTGGACTTTTTAAAACAATATTTCTTTGGTATAAAATTTTATTATACTCAAGTAAGTTTTTATAATACTGAAAATTTAATATAGACAAAAACCTATCAAACATTTGTCTTCTCTTTAATGGTTCATCCTTAATACTTTGTATATCATCCTGTGTAAAAATAACTACTGGAAATAAATAAACCAACTCTTTCTGTCTCTTTACCGTTTTTTGATTGATCTTTATCCTTTTTTCTCCCTGAACATTTAGTGCAGACTCTATCAAAATATCCTGCTCTTGCCAGTCCAAATTCCCTTTTATATATGCGTATTCTTCTCCCCATTTTATCAATTCCTTATCAAAAAAGGTCCTGAAAGATCTTCCTGTAAGTAAATAATAAATGCTCTCGATTAAATTGGTTTTGCCTTGAGCATTTTCTCCATATAAAATATTGACCTTAATAAAATCAACTTCAACATTTTTTAAGTTTCTAAAATTAACTACCTTTAATTTTTTCAAAATCAATTATTTTTTACTCACCACCTTGTAAATTTTCCCCTCAACCTCAACTAAATCACCATCTTTTAAACTTCTATGTCTTCTCACTTCAACATCACCATTAACCTTTACCATTCCAGACTGAATAAGATTTTTCGCCTGCCCACCCGTTTCTACAATACGAGCCCATTTTAAAAATTGATTTAAGGTTATAGTAGGAGTATATATCTCTATATCTATAACTTCTTTCATAATCTCACTGGCATTAAAACATAAATATAGCTATCATCGTTTGGAATCTTAATAACTGCTGGTCCAAGATCAGATGTAAAATTAAGCTCAACCTCATCAGAATCCAAATTTTCTAAGGGCTCAATTAGATAATCTACATTGAAACCAATATCTAAACTTTGCTCAGAACCAAAAACTTCAGCAGGTAAGGTTTCTTTACCAGCACCTCTTTCTGATGTTAATGAAGAAAGAACAACTTCTTGCGAATTAATAGAGATTCTTACAGTATTTGTCTGATCAGCCTCCGCTAATACTTCCATTCTCTCCAAAACATCTAAAAGATCTTCCCTATTACAACGAAAACCTATCACAAAATCTGATGGAATAATCTTATCGTATGCTGGAAATTGCCCTTCAAGTAGCCTGGTAGTAAAAAATATAGAATCACATGTAAATAACATTTGATTGTCAATCTTACTCATACCAACTCTATCAGTTTCCGCCTTAGAAAGAATTCTTTGTAACTCCTTTAAACTTTTAGCTGGAATAACCACATTAGATATGGCAAGATCCCCTTCCAACCTTTTTAGTGCTAATCTATGACCATCCACAGCAACAAAATTTATGTAATTATCTTTTCCTTCAATTAAAACTCCTGTAAGAATTTGTTTGATTTCATCCTCTGCAGCTGCAAAAATAGTTTGCTTGACCGCTTTTACAAATTCATCTTTGTCCATATAACTTTGTGGTTCAATATTTCCAAGATCTAACTTAGGAAATTCTTCAGCGCTTTCTCCTTGAACTTCAACTGTTGAATAACCCGCATGAATAATGGCTCTATTTCTCTCATTTATATTTATTTCTAAGGTTACTGAAGGAAGCTTATTTATTAAGTCTACGAATAAATCTCCAGGAAGACAAACCTCTCCTGGCTCTTCTAATATAACTGGCATACTCATTGAAATTCCTATTTCAAGATTTGTAGCCTGAAGATATAATGTATCGTTCTCACCTTTCAAATATATATATGTGAGAATTGGCATAGTAGTTTTAGAAGCAGTAGCATTTTTTACTATTTGTAAAGCTTCTTTTAAATCTTTTTGCTGAGTAATAAACTTCATTCCTTATCCTCCTTCCTCATATTTATTACTTATCAATTATAACTTTTATTTGACAAAAATACAAAGCAGTATTATAATCCTAAATGTTGAGTAAATTAGTCAATATTTATGGAGGTAGTATGATAAAGGTCTCTTCAAAATTAGATTGTGGCTTGAGAGCCTTAACTCTCTTGGCAAGATCTTATAACAAAGAAGTTCTATCCCTGAATAAGATTTCTAAATTAGAAGACATACCAAGGGACTTTTTGGCTCAGATCATGCTGGAGCTAAAAAGAAAAAATATAGTAGAAAGCTATAAGGGAGTATTAGGAGGTTATGTATTAAAAAGATCACCATCAGAAATTACTCTGAAAGAGATATTTGAGGCACTGGAGGGTCCTATACAAATTATAGATTGCATCCATACTTATGATTCTTCATGTACCTTAAAGAATAGCTGTTTAAATAAAAAAATATGGGTTTACATAGAAGAAAAATTAATAAATATTCTGGAAGATCTAACCTTAGAGGATATAATCCTTGGTATTGAAAGAAAGGAGGAATTTTTATCATTATGAAAAATTTCATGATTATGACAAAAAACTTGACCGTAAAGATTGGGGATAAAGCTATATTAGAGAACCTGAATTTTTCTGTTACTCCAGGAGTTCATATACTTTTGGGACCAAATGGTACAGGAAAGTCCACTTTACTTTCCGCTATTATGGGACTTAGCAAATATAAAACCGAAGGAAAAATATTTTTTAATGGCGAAGATATTACAGATTTAACTCCCGAACAGAGATTTAAAAAGGGTCTTTTCTTAGCTTACCAATTACCACCAGTAGTAAGAGGAGTAAAATTAAAGGATATATTAAAGAAAATATTGAATATAGACCCTAAAAAACCACTACCAGAAATAGTTTATAAATATTTAAGGGATTTAGAACTTGATGAATCCTTTTTAGAGAGAGAAGTAAATAAAGGATTTTCAGGTGGAGAAAGAAAAAAAAGTGAAATATTACAAGTTCTATTAGCAAAGCCAAAACTTGCAATGTTAGACGAACCAGATTCGGGAGTTGATATAGATGCATTAAAGTTAATAGGAAATGCTTTGAGGAAAATAGCCACAGAGAGTAATTTGTTGATTGTTTCGCATAATCTAAAGGTACTTGATTATGTTCAACCAACCTCTGTTTTGGTTCTAATTGATGGCAAATACATTTACAAAGATGGTTCAGAAATAATTAATCTCATTGAAGAAAGAGGCTATGACTTTATAAGGAGGCGAGTATATGTTGAAAACATATCTTCAGGAAATTAGAGAAAGAGCTTTAAAAGCTAAAGATAAACCAGCCATATATGGACCGGATATTGATATTGAAAAATATCATAAAGAATCAATAGAAAATCCCGTTAATGATTTATCTGAACTTCCCCAAGAAATTCTTGAAAATATAGAATATTCAGGAATATCTCATAGGGAGGAAAGAGCAGGTACTTTCTTTCAAGTTAATCACAGTGTCATATATGAAAAAATTAACAATATTTACCAAGGGAAATTAGAAGTAAGCTCAATTCAAGAGGCATTGCAAAAATATGATTGGTTAGAAAATTATTATGGAAAGCTTGTTGCTCCTGATACAGATAAATATACAGCCTGGGCAGAATTAAAACCTACTGGAGGATACTTTATTCATGTATATCCGAATCAAAAGATAGAAATACCAGTACAAGCATGTCTATATATTAAAGAAGGAGATATAAGTCAAAATGTTCATAATATTATTATTGTTGAGGAAGGAGCAGAAGTATTTGTTACAACAGGTTGTTTAACCCATTTAAAGAATGAGCCTGGTTTACATATTGGCATCTCAGAATTCTTTGTTAAAAAAGGCGCAAAATTATACTTTACTATGATTCATAATTGGTCTGAAGAATTCCATGTAAGACCAAGAACCGTTGTCAAAGTAGAAGAAGGTGGTACCTTCATAAACAATTATGTTTCACTAAAGCCATTAAAATCCATACAAAGTTATCCTACAGTCTATGTAGAAAAAAATGGAATAGCAAGATTATATAGCATAATTTATGGAAGAAAAAATTCCTATATTGACCTTGGAGGAAGAGTAGTATTAGAAGGTGAGGGTGCAAAAGGAGAAGTTGTCTCAAGAATAATAGGCGATGATTCATCAGTCATTTACAGTAGGGGAGAAGTGATTGGTAGAAAAGAAAAAACAAAAGGACACTTAGATTGTAGAGGAATGTTAATTACAAAAAGTGCAAGAATTATTGCAATTCCCATTTTAACAGCTGAACATCCTGATAGTGAACTTTCCCATGAAGCTGCAGTCGGTCCAATAGCAGAAGAAGAAATTGAATACTTAACCACAAGAGGATTTGATAGAGACGAGGCTATATCAACTATAACAAGGGGATTTTTAAATCTTGATATACCAGGACTTCCCAAGGTAGCAAAAGATCAGATTAATTATGCTTTAATGCAGTTAGAAACAGCCAAGTTATAATTGACATTTTAAAATAACTTTAATATAATTGATTAAAATTTCTAAAAGGGAGGTCTTTCCTATGAGGTATATTAAATTATTCCCGCTTGCTCTCCTTATTTTAACGTTTTTATTGTTCTCCATAACCCTTGGCGATACTAAAACTGCAGTAGCAAAATACGGCACCCCTAAAATTGATGCTGAAATGGACGATGTATGGAAAAATACCGAAGAGTACATAACGGATAGTTATGTTGCTGGAACAAAAGGGAAGGTAGCTTATGCAAAATTTAGAGTACTTTGGGATGAGGAAAGTATCTACGTTTGGGCAGAGGTTCATGATAACTATTTGAGTAAAGGTAATCCTAATGCATGGGAACAGGATTCTGTTGAGATATTTATTGATGAGGATAATTCAAAGAAAACCTCTTATGATGATAATGATGCCCAATATAGAGTGAGCTTTGACAATAGACAAAGCTATGGTAGTGGTGCTTCTGCAAAATATTTTGTTACTGCTACAAAGAAAACTGATTTTGGCTATATCGTAGAAGCACAAGTAAAGATGAAATCAAGAAAATTAAGTGAGGGAACTATTATTGGATTTGATATTCAAGTTAATGACGCCAATGAATGGGATAGCAGAGTAGGAATTATTGCTTGGAATGAAACAGAAAATATTAATTGGCAAAATCCATCAAGCTTTGGCAATTTAAAATTAGTTAAGTAATTTTTTAGGGGTATATTAATATCCCCCCTCATTTTTATTCCTTATTTTACCCATTTTAATTCAAATACTCTCCTAATTTTAAAATAATTTTAACTTGACAGTATGTAGCAATAATCTATTATGATTTAGAGGAAAAATTTTTTAAAGATAGGAGGTTTAAAATGCAGGAACTTTTATGGATAGTACCTATATCCGGTTTAGTAGGTCTAATCTTCGCTTATCTTATAGCCCGAGGCATCCTCAAAGAAGAAGAAGGACCCGATGAAATCAAAAGGATAATGCGCGCTATTCAACAAGGAGCAGATGCTTTCCTAAAAAGAGAAATAAGGACAGTAGCAATTTTTGTGGTAGCATTTGCAATACTTATGGCAATTGTACTACAACCACTTCTTGGTTTATCCTTCCTTATTGGTGCTACTTTCTCAATGACCTCTGGTTATATTGGTATGAAGATAGCAACACGTGCTAATGGGAGGACTACTTGGGCTGCAGCAAAATATGGGTCTGGTAAAGCTCTTGATCTTGCTTTCTCTGGTGGAGCAGTAATGGGAATGATTGAAGCAAGTTTAGGTATTTTTGGATCCAGCTTAATTTACTTACTCCTTAGTAATTTTATGCCTGATCCTCGTTTAAAACTTGAAATAATAAGTGGATATGCCTTAGGAGCAAGTTTTATTGCATTATTTGCTCGTGTTGGTGGTGGAATCTATACTAAAGCAGCAGATGTAGGAGCGGACTTGGTTGGTAAGGTTGAAGCTGGAATTCCTGAGGATGATCCAAGAAATCCTGCTGTTATCGCAGATAATGTTGGAGATAATGTTGGAGATATTGCAGGAATGGGCGCAGATTTATATGAATCGTATGTTGGTGCAATTCATGCTGCTGCAGTACTTGGATTTACATTTGCAGAAATGAAAGGACTAATTTTCCCATTCTTACTTGCCACTATAGGACTTTTTTCCTCTATAATTGGTATTTTATACGTAAAATACACAGCTTCTAAGAAAAATGCTGATGTTGCAAATGCATTAAGAAATGGAACATTTATAACAGCTATTCTTACTGCAGTTGGAGCATTCTTCTTATCTCAATCACTCTTTGGAAGCCTAAATACTTTTTGGGCAGCAGTTATAGGAGTTTTTGCAGGAATTGGTATTGGGCTTGTAAGTGAATATTATACTTCTAAGAAGCCAATTGAAAAAATTGCCTATGCAAGTACTACAGGAGCAGCAACAAATATTATTTCTGGACTTTCTGTTGGAATGGAAAGTACTTTCTTATCTATAATCATATTAGCAATAGGTACAGTTCTTAGTTATTTAACTACTATGCAACCAGGAAAACCAGAAAGTGGTATTTGGGGAGTTGGTATAGCAGGTGTTGGTATGTTAGCAACTCTCGGAATTAGCTTATCTGTAGACGCATATGGACCAGTTGCTGATAATGCAAGCGGTATTGCAGAAATGGCACATCAAGGTGAAAAAGTAAGAGAAATTACAAGCTCTCTTGATGCTTATGGAAATACAACTGCTGCAATGGGTAAGGGATTTGCTATAGGTTCCGCTATACTTACTGCTCTTGCATTATTCTCAGCCTTTAAGACATGGGCAGGCATACCAAGTATAGATGTATCTAAAGCAGAAGTCATAGCTGGCGGTTTAATTGGAGCAATGTTACCTTTCCTTTTCTCTGCATTAGCATTAAGTGCTGTAGGAGAAGCTGCTTCTCATATGGTAGAAGAAGTTAGAAGACAATTTAGAGAAATAAAAGGGCTTCTTGAAGGAAAGGCTGAGGCAGATTATGCAACTTGTGTAGATATTGCTACAAAAGGCGCTCTAAAGGCTATGATACTTCCAAGCTTAATTATGATTCTATCACCATTTATAATAGCATTCCTCCTTGGAAAAGAGGCTCTTGGTGGCATGCTTGTAGGAGCAACCTTATCTGGTGGTATGCTTGCAATCTTCATGGCAAATGCTGGCGGTGCATGGGATAATGCGAAAAAATTAATTGAACATGGTAAATATGGTGGAAAAGGTTCCGATGCTCATAAAGCAGCTGTTGTAGGAGATACTGTAGGAGATCCTTTCAAAGATACTGCTGGTCCCTCTATAAACATACTGATTAAGTTGATGGCTGTAATATCCTTAGTATTCCTTCCAATCTTTTTCCACTAATAAAAAAAAGAGGGGAGAAAAAATCTCCCCTCTTTTTTTACACCTTTTTTAATCCAACATTTAATTCTTCTTTATTAATATTAATCTTCTTTTTGAAAATTCCTTCTTCTTCTCCTTCAATCATTTCTACTGCTAATATTTCTTCTGCCAACTCCTTCTCAAACTTCTTTATTAAGTCCTTTAATTTCTCCGATCCTTCATAATAAAGGACAATCCTATCTGCATAATCTAATTTTGCCTCTTTTCTTAGCATTTGGATTTTATGCTCCAACTCTCTTAACAATCCTTTTTCCAAAAGTTCAGGAGTTAGATTAGTATCCAATGCCAATTCAAAGTCATCCTCTTCTGCAAAAACTATTCCTTCCTTTTTTTCTTCAGGAATTTCTCCCAACCATATATTCTCTATATTTAATTCTTTTGTGATATAATTTACAAACTCTGATAATTCTTTGACATCTTTTACAGATGAATTAATCCAAAGATTAGCAAGAGGTTGTCTTATTTTAATATTTGCTTGATTTCTAAGCATCCTACCAAGCTCTACAATTCTTCTAACTAATTCCATATTTTCTTCTAACTTTTCATCAATTAAGCTTTCTTTTGCTTCTGGATAATAGCATAAATGGACGCTTTCAGGCACATCATCTTCTAAACTCTTAACTATTTCTTGATAAATCTTTTCTGATGTAAATGGAATAAAAGGAGCTAATAATTTTGCCAATTCCTTTATAACAGTATAAAGTGAAGTATAAGCACTCCATTTATCTAAATCCTTTTCTGATTTCCAGAACCTATTTCTATTCAATCTTACATACCAATTACTTAAGTCCTCAATTACAAACTTTTGAATTTCTCTTCCCGCGGATGTTGCATTAAATTTTTCCAACTCCGTATTAACTTTATTAATAACACTATTTAATCTGGAGATTATCCATCGATCTGAAAGATCTGTTAACTTCTCTAATGGAACTATATGTTCCTTAGGATTAAACCCATCAATTTCACCATAGATTGAGAAGAAAGATACAGTATTCCACAGTGTTAATAAAAACTTTTTAAGAGTTTCTCCAACAGCTTCAATTGAAAATCTCAATGGTATCCAAGGTGGACTTACGGTAATTAGATACCACCTTAACGCATCTGCTCCATATTTATTAATTATAGTCCATGGATCTACTACATTCCCTTTATGTTTACTCATTTTTTCGCCTTTTTCATCCAACACGAGCTCTGTAACTAAAACATTCTTATAGGCAGGTTCATTAGAAACCAATGTTGATATGGCAAGCAAGCTATAAAACCATCCCCTTGTTTGGTCTATACCTTCACATATGAAATCTGCTGGAAATGCTTTCTTAAACTCCTCTTGATTTTCGAAGGGATAATGCCATTGAGCATATGGCATAGATCCTGAATCAAACCAACAGTCAATAACCTCGGGTACTCTATGCATGGTTCCACCACATTTTGGACACTTTAAAGTAATTTTATCAATATAGGGCTTATGAGGATCAAAATTCTCATCTATTTCTATTCCTAACTCTTTAAAGCTCCCCACACAATATTCGTACCCACAATCATCACAAATCCATATTGGAAGAGGAGTCCCCCAATACCTCTCTCTGCTCAAAGACCAATCAACATTATTCGCTAACCAATTTCCAAATCTTCCACTCTTTATATAATCTGGATACCAATTTATTTTTTCATTATTCTTTAAAAGGTCTTCTTTTTTCTCTGTTGTTTTTATATACCAAGATGCCCTTGCATAATAAAGTAATGGGGTATCACACCTCCAACAGAAAGGATATGTATGCTTATATACCTCTGCTTTAAATAACAGATTTCTCTCTTTTAAATCCTCAATTATTTGAGGATCTGCATTTTTTACAAAGACTCCAGCCCATTTAGTTACTTGTGGTATAAATTTACCTGTAGAATCTACAGCTTGAATAAGAGGCAAGTCATAAAGCTTACCAACTTGAAAGTCTTCTTGACCAAATGCAGGAGCAATATGAACTATACCTGTTCCCTCTTCTAAACTAACAAAATCACCCAAAACCACATAATGAGCAGGTTTATCTATAGGAATAAATTCAAATAGAGGTTTATATCTCTTTCTTTCTAAATCCCTTCCACTATACTCTTCAACAATTTCATAATTTTCATCCCCTAATACTTCACTTACTCTCTTCTGAGCGAATATATAGTATTCATCATTATATTTAACCTTAACGTACACTTCATCTGGATTAACAGCTAAGGCGGTATTCGATATTAATGTCCATGGGGTGGTAGTCCATGCTAAGAAATAGGTTTTCTCTTCATCTAATAGAGGAAATTTAACATAGACAGAAGGATCTTCTACTTCTTCATAACCAAGAGCCACCTCGTGATCTGATAAAGCGGTCTCACATCGAGGGCACCATGGAACAATTTTATACCCTCTATAAAGGAGCCCCTTCTCCCATATTTGTTTTAGTAACCACCAAACAGACTCTATATAATCATTACTCAATGTTATGTAAGGATGGTCCATATCAATCCAAAAGCCAATTCTTTCTGTAAATACTCTCCATTCCTTTTCGTATTTAAAAACACTTTCTTTGCATAATTTGTTAAACTTCTCTACTCCAAATTTTTCTATTTCTTGCTTACTATTAATACCTAATTCCTTTTCTACCTCAAGCTCTACAGGAAGCCCATGAGTATCCCATCCAGCTCTTCTGGGAACATAGTACCCCTTCATAGTTTTGTATCTTGGAAATAGGTCCTTATATATCCTTGCCAAAACATGCCCTGCGTGTGGTCTTCCATTAGCTGTTGGTGGACCCTCATAGAAATTAAATTGTGGTCCTCCTTTTCTTTCTTCTAAGGACTTCTTAAATATGTCGTTATCCTTCCAATAATGTAGAATTTCTTCCTCCATCTGAGGAAAGTTTATTAATGACGGCAACTTTTTCAGCAAATTATCCCTCCTCTCAAATTCTAAAATTTAATGTGATTAGTATATTATACCTACAAAAAGTGTCAAGATTAATAAAATTTTTTAATGAAAAATAAATTTAGCCACACTTTCTACATGGAAAGTCTGAGGAAACATATCTACTGGCTGTACCGAAACTAATTTATATCCAGCATCTGTCAAAATCTTTGCATCCCTTGCTAAGGTTGAAGGATGACATGAGACATAAACAATTTCTTTTATTTTATTCTCAATTATGGTATTCAATAATTTTTCATCACAACCTTTTCTTGGAGGGTCTACCACAATAACATCTGGAATTATACCTTTCTCAATTAATTCTGGAATTACTTCCTCTGATTTACCGCAAATAAATTCAACATTTTTTACTTTATTTCTTTCTGCATTTTTCCTTGCATTTTCAACAGCCTCAGGAATAACCTCAATCCCATATACCTTTTCTGCTTTTTGAGATAAAAAAAGGGATATTGTACCGACTCCACAATAAGCATCAAATATTACTCTTTTTCTCTCCTCTATAAAATCTAAAACTTTGTTGTATAAAATGCCTGTTTGTATAGAGTTTACCTGAAAAAAAGATTCTGGCGATATATGAAAAATAAAGGGTCCAATTTTGTCTTTTATATAAGGGTCACCCCATATTAAAATACTTTCTTCACCCATTATAACATTTGTTTTTTCAGGATTTATATTAAAATACAAAGAGGTCATACCTTTTAATCTACTTCTGAGAAATTTAACAAGATCTAATATTCTGATCTTATTAGGAAACTCTCTAAAAACAAGAATAATCATCATTTCAGGAAAAGTAAATGATTTTCTCACAACCACATGCCTTAATAAACCGTTGTGTATAATCTCATTGTAAACACTTATATTAAACTTTTTAACAAGTTCCCTTACAGTATGAATAACCTTATCGGTTTCTTCATGCTGTATAAGGCATTTATCAATATCCACTATCTCGTGAGTTCCAGGTTTGTACAGTCCCACCAATACCCTTCCATTCTTTTTACCTACTGGAAGTTGAGCTTTATTTCTATATCTATATGGATTTTCCATTCCTATTACATCAAGAATTGAAGCATTAAGCTTCCCTATTCTTCTTATAGCATCTTCTACCATGATTTTTTTTAGCTCTAATTGATAGCTATAATTTGCATGCATTAAATGACATCCACCACAGGAATAATAAAATCTACAGGCAGGGTTGGTCCTATTCTTATTTTCCTCAATAAATTCAATTATTTTCCCTACCGCATAATCTTTTTTTGCTATCGTTATCCTAACTCTTACAAGCTCATTTAATAGTCCATAATTTACAAATACTACAAAGCCATTTATTCTACCTATCCCCTGCCCTTGATTATTTATATGTTCTATTCTTATTAAATACTCTTCACCTACTTTTACCATTAACCTTCGATAATCTCCTTAAACACCTTACTATAAAGGTTTAACTTATCCTCACTTTCAGCCTCAAACCTCATTACTATAACTGGCTCAGTATTACTTGCTCTTGCTAAAGCCCAGCCGTCAGAAAACTCAATTCTTATCCCATCTATATCGATTACTTTTTTGATATCCTTATAAATTTCTGGATACTTTTCTTTTAATTTAGGTAAAATCTCTTTAACTATTTGAAATTTTCTCTCTTCAGAACAATGAACACGAATCTCAGGAGAAGCATACATCTTTGGAAGCTCAGAAATGAGGTTGGAAAATCTAAATTCAGGATTTTTCAATTTCTCTTCCGCATATATTTCTATTAATCTCATTGTCGAATATAAGGCATCGTCAAAGCCAAAATATCTATCATTGAAAAATATATGTCCACTCATTTCTCCCGCAAGCAATGCATTCTCTTCTCTTAACTTTTTCTTTATAAGAGAATGCCCAACAGGAGATAAAATAGGAATACCACCTAACTTCTCAATACCATCAAATAAAGTTTTTGAACATTTCACCTCTCCAATTATCTTCCCACGAGGATTAGACTTTAATATACTTTTACCAAATATATAAGTTAACTTATCTCCATAAACGACATCCCCATTCTCATCTACAACACCAATTCTATCTGCATCTCCATCATATGCTACTCCAAAATCCGCTTTTTCTTCCAAGACTTTGCTCTTTAAAATGTTTAAAGTCTCAATAAGGGTAGGATCAGGATGATGATTTGGAAATCTTCCATCAGGTTCTGAAAATAAATTTATGGCATTTACACCCAACGCCTTTAGAACATTTGGCATTACCAATCCACCGCAACCATTCCCATAGTCTAATACAATCTTCAAAGTACCAGCAGGAAGCTTTGTAATTGGACCTTTACTAAATTCCTCAATTAAATACTGTCTATAATCAGTAAGAATATCATAAGTCTCATAGGTACCTTCTTTTTTGGCTTTTTCTTCTGGATTCAAATTTACTGCTATGTTATACAGCTCCTGGATCATATCACCGTATATAGTTTCTTTTCCAACACAAATTTTCATCCCATTGAAATTTGGTGGATTATGACTACCTGTAATCATAATACCACCATCTACAGGAAGTCTAAATAAAGAAAAATAAAGTACTGGAGTAGGAATCAATCCCAAATCCACAACATTAATTCCCATTGTTCTTAATCCCTTAATCAAAGCTTTTTCTAACTCCTCTGAACTTAGTCTTGCATCTCTTCCTACAGTAACTTTTATCTCTTCCTTATTAATCTTACTTCTAATGTATTTAGCATAAGCTTTTCCAATGATCTCTACAACTTCAGGAGTGAAATTTTTATCAACTATTCCTCTTATGTCATACATTCTAAAAATTGTTCTATCTAACATACTTTATTGCCTCCTTTCACGCAATAATTTAAAATTTATATAGAATAGCCTTTGAAAAAATATATTTCAAGATTTAAAATGGATGATAACATGAAGAAAATTATTATTATCTTTTCATTTATTATTATACTATACAATCAGGCTTTTGCTAACATTGAAGTAAAAACCTCATTAGGCATTTCAGGTGAATGGAAAGTAAATAAATGGGCTCCATTATTTATCAACATTAAAAACTTAGGTAGCAAAGTCTCACTAAAAGTAGATATACTATTCACTCAAGGCTTAAGATTTTCAGGAAATTCAAAAACTTTATATACTTATGATTTTGAAATTCCAGCGCTTTCTACAAGAAGTTTAGAAGTATTACTACCACCATTAGATTTTAGATATCCTCTGGAAATTAATATCACTTCACAAGAAAGAAACATAGATTATAAACAAAAATTAGAGTACAATTTAGAAAGGGCGGTATTACCAATTATTCTTATAATAGGGGAAAGACAAAATCTTAGATTTTTTCTACCTTCAAAAACCAGGGTAATTAATATTGTAAATGAAAAAGACCTACCAACAAACTATAAAGCTTACGATGGAATCGATCTTATCCTTGTTGATTATAATTTTTGGAGACAAATTAGCACAAATAGAAAAAATGCTCTAAGATTATGTAGAATATTTAACAATAATGTATATTTCTTTGAAGAGGTTAATAATATTTTTCAGAATTTTAAGTTTTCTCCAGCAAAAATTCAGTTCTTTCCTCCTACCTTTTTAGAATCTCAAGACCTTTCAATCTTAGATATGCAGAAATTTCTATATCCAAACAGAGTTGAGATCTTGTTTATTCTATTTTTTTACTTCATAACCCTTTACTTTATAAGACGATTTTTGAAGTTAAGATTTCAAAACATAATTATATTAGTTATCATAATATTAGCCTGTTTTATAGCAATGTATAAAGGAGATTTATTCAGAAAAGATGCTTTAATTGTTGGAGAAAAAAACTTAGTATATCTTACTCCTCAAAAAGAAATTGCAGAAATATACTCACATATAGTTGTTTTTTCTCCCTTTAAAAGGGAGTTGAATTTTAATGTTAGTGATAATGTTATTCAAATATATCAACCTTTTTATCAACCCCAAAGAGGTATTGGAATATTAAATATAGACCAAAATAAAGAAGAAGGTAGATTATACATTGAAAAAAATAAGATCAGTTTTATAGAATATCTATCGCTTTTACTTTTTCCACTTAAGATCACATATAATATAAAAAATGAAAACATAGAATTATCCTTAGAAAATGATTCTTCTTTTCTTATTAGAAATCTCCATCTAAATATAGAGGATAAATCCTATTATCTCGGAGAGCTAAAAAATGGCGAAAGAAAGAACTGGAAGGTATCATTAAGAAATCTAACAAAAGAAGAGGATATTTTTTCTCCCACTTTTTCCCAATGGAAAGTAAAAAGTGATATAATTAATAATGAAAAGATAGTTTTATGGGGTAAAATAGAGAATTCTCTGTTAGCAATAAATATAAGGGGAGTAAAATATAGCATAAAATATGACAATCTATTAATAGTTCCCTTAAAAAATTAGGAAAGTGATTTAATGACCTTATGGTGGACAAAAGAATTAAATTTAAGACTTAAAAGTCATAGATATTTAAGATTAGAGTTAACAATTTCTTTGTTATTAACGCTAATAGTGGTAATCTTTTGGCCAGATACCAATTTCAATCTAAAAACTTTCTCTATTCCTAATTTATCTCTTTTCATGTTTACTTTTCAAAGTATTGTTTTATTCTACTTGTCTTCATTAATTGCTTCTGGGAATCTTCCTACTGAAAGAGAATATAAAATTATTGATTTAGCAAAATATGCCCCTATAAGTATATGGGACTTGGTAGTAGGCAGATTTTTAAATGTTTTCTTCTACATCCTTTTTCTACTTTTACTACTTCTACCATTAAATATACTTGTAAACTTTTCTTCTATGCCCTTTGAATTAAGACTTACATATTTTTATCCCCTTGTACTTCTTGACTCTACCATTTTTATTAGTCTTGGAATACTATGGTCCACCATAAATAACTCAACCTTAAACTGGAGTGCCCATTGGATATCTTTTCTAATATTTCTATTCCTACCCTTCATGTTCCCTACTCTAAGCCCTTATCTTCCCCTAAATAATATTCTTTGGTCCTGCATGGCTCAAAGATTAATAACATTAGATGTAAGGTTTACAACATCCCATTTAGCGACTATTATTATAGTTTATCCTTTAATCTCCTTTATTCTCCTTATTGTTTCTGGGAGAAGATTAAAATATTGGAGGAAAAATAATGAGAATATTTCAAGAGATTCAAGAGTTACAAAAGAGAGTTCATAGCTTCTATCTTTTAGAAGGATTTCTTATTTCCCTTCTTATTCAAAGCTTAATCTTGCTCTTTTTAAACTATTTTTCCATGTTAAATAAATATATAGCATCCTACTCAATACTACTTATACCTATCACTCTCTTTCTTTATCTTCACCTTTACAAAAAACCTGATTTTGAAAGAATTATTTATAATTCTGATAAATATTTCTCATTGGAGGAGAGATTAATAACTCTTTGGGAATACAAAGATTTTAATGATCCTTATGGATTTAAAGAAAAATTGGTGAAGGAAACGGAAGATAAAATATCAAATAAATCTCTTAAAGAATCCTATCCCTTCAAGTTATCTAAATTCTCTAAGCTTTTGATTGTCATAACTATTTTAATGCTGATATTAAATTCGATAAAATTACTTAACCCTCCTAAAAAAGATACTAATTTGGCTTTTGAAGACAAAAAGGTTACAGAAGAAAAAAAGCCTAACTTACTATTAGACAGAAAGGAAAAGCCCTCTTTAAAAATATCTAAAAATATAAAGGGAGAAAAGATAACTGAGGAGAAGAGAGAAGAAGAAATATCTAAACTGGAAAATAATAAAAATAAAGAACTTAAAAACATAGAGAAATTACTTTCTGAATGGGATTTTGAAGAAAAGAAGTTAATGGAGGAGCTATCTAAGAATAAAAAAGAAGAAGGGAAAAATAGTGGTAAAAATGAAGGACAAAATTCAAGAGGAGATAATCAATCTCTCTCTCAATCCTTAGTACCAAACTTACAAGGTGGATCAAATCTAAGAAATTACTCCTCTACAGAACAAGGAGAGCAAAAGAAGGGAAATAGTAAAGGTGAAGGTATTCAGGAGGGAGAAAATAGTATTTCAGAGTTTCCTAAGGAATATAAAAAAGGAGAGCGTTTGGAATTTAATGCAAGCCCAAATACATCCCAAAAAGATATGAAAAATTCTGGTTCCCTTCCGGGTACTGCAGAAAGAGAACAAAAATTAGGAAACAATCCATCTCCAAGATTAAATGTTAATCCAGAGCAAGTTCAGGTTCCTTCTTATGGAATGGACGATTCAAAGAAAAAAGTATATCTTTTTTCTGCCCCATCTCTAAAAGAAAATAAAGAAAGGATAGAAAGTTCTTTATCTTTTGAGGCTTCTTATAGATATGAATCTGCGGTTGGGACAAGAATTATTCCTCAAGATTATCAGGAAATTATCAAATCTTATTTTTCTCAATAAAAGGAGGGAAAAGTTTTGAATATAACATTAGAGGATTTTACAGAAATAACTCATAGGATTCAAGAGGAAATAAATAAAGTGATTGTAGGATATCAAGATGTTATAACCTACATAATAATAGCCTTATTATGTAATGGACATGTTTTATTAGAAGGTGTACCAGGTCTTGGTAAAACTCTAATGGTAAAAACCTTGAGCGAAGTATTAGATTTAAAATTTTCAAGAATTCAATTTACACCTGATCTTATGCCTGCGGATATAACAGGTACAAATATAATAGTATCGGATGAAAAAGATAGAAAACAATTCAAATTCCAAGAAGGTCCAATCTTCACAAATATACTACTTGCAGATGAAATAAATCGTGCAACTCCCAAAACCCAATCTGCCCTTTTGGAAGCCATGCAGGAGGGAAATGTAACTAGCTTTGGCAAAATATATCCCTTACCAAAACCATTCTTTGTGCTCGCAACTCAAAATCCAATTGAAATGGAAGGTACATACCCTCTACCAGAAGCTCAGATGGATAGATTCCTCTTTAAATTGGAATTGAGTTATCCAAAAAAAGAAGAACTAATTGAAATCATAGATAGAACTACTAATATTGAAATGCCAAAAGTTAACAAGGTTGCAAATGATACCATTATAGAAGAATTGAAAAAAATGGTTAGATTAGTCCCTATCTCTAACATTGTCAAGGATTATGCAATAAGGATAGTTCTTGCCACACAACCTGAAAGTGACTTTGCTCCTGAGATTGTTAAAAGATATGTCAAGTATGGAGCAAGCCCAAGAGGAGCACAGGCTATTATTCTTGGAGCAAAAGCCTTTGCCCTATGGGAGGGAAGAAGTAACGTGAGCTTTAAAGATGTAAGAAGGGTAGTAATTCCAGCACTAAAACATAGGATTATTTTAAATTTTGAGGGAGAGGCGGAAGGAATAACCGTAGATAAAATTATCAATGAAATTATTAATACCCTTCCTGAGGTAGGAAAATGAGTGAGGAATTAGATTTATCCATATTAAAAAAACTTGAGAATCTAAAATTAATTGCTAAAAAGATAAGAATCTCAGGAAACATGGGAGAGAGAAAAAGTCCTAAAGTAGGGAGAGGTACTGAATTTGCTGATTACAGAGATTACAATTTAGGAGACGAATTGAGATACATAGATTGGAACATTTATGCCAGAACAGAAAAATTTCTAATAAAATTGTTCGAAGAAGAGGAGGATTTGGATATTCACATACTTTTAGACACATCATCATCTATGGAGATTGGAAGTCCATCTAAACTTTTCTATGGGAAAAATTTGGCACTTGCTTTTGCTTATTTGGGATTAAATTCCTGGGAAAGAATCAAGTTTTGTTCCTTCAATGAAGATTTGCAACACTTTCTCTCCTTAGAGCGCCGAAAAGAAAACATATTTCAACTATTTAGAGTCCTTAAAGATATAAAACCAAAAGGAAAAACAAATATTAATAAAGCTTTAAAAACTTATTTGGATTGGCAAAAAAGAAGAGGCATATTAATTATTATATCTGACTTCTTATCCCCTAATGGATTTAAAGAGGGCTTATCTTTAGCAAAATTTAGAAAGTTTTCTGTTTATATAATACAACCATTAGCAGAAGAGGAAATTTCGCCATTTTATAAAGGGGACTTATTATTAACTGATATAGAAACAGGAGAAAAATGGGAAGTTTTCATTGATGATAACATAAGAAAAAAGTATGAGGAAGAGTTTCATAGATTTTTAGATGACATAGAAAGGTTTACACAAAGTTATAATATCGAATATTTAAGAACAGTCACTTATATTCCTATTGAGGACTTACTACTTAGATATTTAAGAGTGAGTGGATGGTTAACATGATAAGATTCATAAATCCTCAATTTCTATGGCTTTTATCATTATTATCAATAATTATAATCCTTCAGTTGATAAAGCCAAAGAGAATTTTAGTTAAAATATCTACTCTTTTCCTATGGGAGAGATTATTTAGGAAAAGTCAAACTTCAAGATGGCTAAGAAAACTTCCTAAAAATATCCTATTAATACTTCAATTATTGATCTTATCTCTTATAGTTTTTACCTTGGCTCAACCCCAATGGGTTATGAAAGGAAATATTGCTCTCCCATTAGTACTCATTATAGACTCTTCAGCAAGTACAAATGCAATAGATGTTAAACCAAGTCGTTTTGATGTCATAAAAAAAGAAGCCTTAAACATAGTAGCAAAAAACTCTATTTTTAGATCAATGGCAATCATATATGCAGGGTATAAGCCAGAATTAAAAGTATCCTTTACTACTAATCGTAGTACTATCGAAAAAATTATAAAGGAATTGAAAAGCACTTATTCTAATGATACTATCCAAGAATCTATAGAACTTGCGGAATCATTACTTCCAAATACTCCAAAAGAGATCCATATTTTGACAGATGGGAATAATCCTTTTACTCTTCCATCTAATTCGATTAACGATTATCATATACATATAATCGGGAAGGGAGAAGATAATGTAGGAATCACTAATGCAAAAATATTTCCCAAGAATGTAAACTTGGCTGAATTTTATTTAGAAATATCAAACTTTTCAAATAAATTTCAGAAAGTTCCTATTGTTATTAAATTAAATAATGCAATAATGGAGAGATTACACATTGAATTAGCTCCAAAAAGCAATAAAAAGATTATTAGAGAAATACCAAATAAAGAAACAAAAATCGAAATAAATTTAGATATAAATGACGACTTAAAAGAAGACAATTCTGCCCATCTTTATCTACCACAGCCTTATCATAAAATACTTTTAATAACCCTTGGAAATCCTTATTTAGAAAAGGCTTTAAAAGCAATTCCAGGAGCAGATTTAAAAATAAAGAGAGATGTTACACAAGAAGACTTTATTGACTTTGATTTCATAGTTTTTGATCAATTAATACCTGAGTATGTGTCACCTGGTAAATATATTTTTATAGGTTATCCTCCATTCAATTTTAATTTTGAACAGATTGGAAAAATTAGTAATACAAGAATTGTTAGCTGGGAAGAAATTCCAATTATGAGCCTAATACAACCATTAAACGTTAATATTTACTCAGCAATTTTGATAAAATCCAAAGATTTAACACCATTCTTATATTCTGAAAAGGGACCAATAGGTTTTATCTATGATAAAAAAGATATTTTCGCTATAGTACTTACATTTTCACTGCTTGACACTAATTGGATCTATTATGACTCATTTCCTATTTTTATCTACAACATCATAAATTATAAAAATTCCTATAATCCATATAAGTCTCCAGGAGAGCCCATCGAGATCTTAGATAATAGCGGCTGGATATATGTGGGTACACCTGAAAGAAGATATGAATTAGAAAATAAAAGCGGTTTTGTGGAATTTACTGAAACTACAAAACCTGGATTTTATTACATCAAAAAGAGAGCAAAAAATGAAATATATGTTGTAAACTTATTCTCTAAAGAAGAAAGCGATATAAAACCTAAGATGAATATTGAAATAAATAAGCAGAATAAAAATAAAGAGAAAGGAACTATATATATTGATCTTTCTTTATATGCCCTTATTCTGTCAATTATTTTGCTTTTATTAGAAGCCATAATATTCTTAGGAGGATTCAACATTACATGATAGGTTTTAGTAGAGCAATATTTCTCATACTATCCTTAATAATAATTTATTTGATTAGAAAATTTCCAACAAGGAAAGCTATTCTTCGAAGTATACAAATATTTTTGCTTGTCTTAGCACTCTCTGGTCTTCAATTTTTCTCCTCTCTTTCCCAAATAAATGTAGTATTCTTATTAGATCAATCTCTAAGTGTTTCTCCTGAAGAAAAGGAGAATGTTTTAAATTTTATAAATAATTCTCTAAGATATAAGGGTGAAAATGATAAAGTAGGTTTAATAACCTTCGCAGGAGATGTAAATATAGAAGAGGATCTAAAGGAAAAACCAAATCTAAATAAAATTTCAGGAGTCGAGACGCCATACTTCACAAATATTGAAAATGCCCTTTTATCCGCCATATCTTTAAAAGGAAAACAAGAGCCTTTAAGAATTATTATAGCCAGCGATCTACAGGAAAATGTAGGGAACGTAGAAAAATTGTTAAATAAAATGAAAAATGAAAAAATACAGGTAGATGTTTATCCACTAAAGACAAAACAGTACAAAGAGTTAATTCTCATGAAACTTCAAACCCCTAAAATAATAGACACTGGACAGGTCTTTCCAGTGGAAGTATATGTTAAAAGCTTTGGGATAAAGGAGGGAACTTTAGAAATAGAATGGGAAAATAAAAAATATACATACCAACTTAAAGATTTAAGGGAGGATAACTTTTTCTCTTTCAATCTAAAGTCTACAAGTTCTGGATTAAAAGATGTAAGTGTTAGAATAAAGTCAGCTGAAGATACCTACTTAGAAAATAATACTGCTATAAGCTTTGTATATGTTCAAGGGAAACCTAAAATTTTATACTTAATTGGGGAAGATTTTCAACCATTGTTCAGTAATGCTTTGAGATTGCAAGGGTGGGACCTTATCTACGACAAATATCCATATATCACCTTAGAAAATGACCTTTCCAATTACCAACTTATAATATTAGATAATATTCCTGCAAATAAATTAACATGGAATAAAATGAACAACATTAGAAGATTTGTTGTTGAAAAGGGCGGAACGCTTCTTATCTTGGGAGGAGATAAAAGCTTATCTGCTGGAGATTATCAACAAACGCCTCTGGAAGAGATTCTACCTGTAACACTAAAACCAGAGCAACTTTTAAAGAGATCAAACGTATCATTAGTTTTAATAATTGATGCATCAGGAAGTATGGGAGCACTTAGTGGAGGAGAACCTAAGATAGAGCTTGCCAAGGAGTCTGCACAATTAGTTGTAGACTTTCTTAATGATGAAGATTATTTTGGTTTAATTGCTTTTGATCACTCCTATCAATGGATAGTCCCATTACAGAGACTAACAAACAAAGAAAAGGTAGCAGAACTTATATCAAGGATTGAGGCTGGTGGAGGTACTGCTATGTATCCTCCTTTAAAATCTGCTGGTGAAGAACTAATTAAAATTCCCAATCAAAATAAACATATTATTGCTATAACAGATGGTCAAACTGAGGGAGGAGATTTTTATGGTATATCTCGTTGGCTTGCAAAAAATAAGATAACCATTTCAACAATCGGAATAGGCGAGGATGTAAATACAAATCTACTTAAAAACATAGCAGAGTGGGGAAACGGAAGATACTATTATGCTTGGGACTTAAGAAGCCTTCCCCAACTACTTCTCTCTGAAACAAAAGCTCTTCTTCGCTCAAATATAATTGAAAAGAATTTTACCCCAAAAGTTAACCGTCCTGAATTTCTAAATATCCAAAATTTACCTCCCCTTTCAGGATATGTATTGACCTCTGCCAAGTATCCTTATCCTGTTTTAATAAGCGATCCTACAGGAGACCCGATTCTTGCTTTTGGACAGTTTGGTTTAGGGCAAGTATATGTATTTACTTCAGCCCTGAAATCATATTGGGGTAAGGATTGGCTAAAATGGAAAGATTTAGGAAGGTTTTGGAGTGAGCTTTTAAGAAGATCTATTCCCCATTACATTTCCAATATTCATGTAGATGTAGTCCAAGAAGAAGAAAATGGGGTAATAAACTTGAGAACTGCAGATGCACAAGGAAACTATATAAACTATGCTGAGATAAAATTTATTATAACTGATCCAAAAGGAAAAGAAATTCAAGGAGTAATGGAACAAAAGGGACCAGGGTTTTATCAAGGCAAATTTCCCATTAACAGTCTTGGGAAATATCAAATTACATTATGGGAGAATAACAACAACATTGCTAAGATTCTTTGGTATACCACGAACACAAATGAATTTATTCCTAAAACCTTCAATGAAGATTTAGCTTATTTATTGACCTCAACTACAAATGGAAAAATTATAAAAGAGCCAAAAGATGTTTTTAGAAGCTGGAATTTTAAATCCGAAGAACCAAAACCCTTAGATATTCCCTTAATCTTATGCTCCATGGTATTATTTCTATTGGAATTATTCTTTAGAAAATGGAGAAGTATAAGGGAAATGGTTATGGAAAAAATAAATACTTTTAAAAGGCAACAAGGCGAAGAATGGTATGATAGTGTCCAAGAGAAAATTCTTAATGAATGGAGAAACAAGCCATATCCTTCTATGTTAGAAACTGCATCCTTAGAAATGAGAGCAAGATTATATATAGCCCATTTGAAAGCACAGGAGAAAAAGAAAAAATGAATAAAAAACTCTCTTTTTTGATTATTTTATGTATACTTCTATCAACTTCTTTTTCACAAATATTTTATGCTCCTAATGCTTACTATCAGAAGTCCGAAGAAAATTTCCATATTACTGTAATTCAGTTTCCAAACCCAAATATAGAAATTTTCACTGCATTGGGACAAGATCAAATCTTAGGAAAAGAAAAACTTAGTTCCATTGCAAAAAGATACAATGCGGATTTAGCAATTAATGCGAACTTTTTTAGTTTGGATTCAGGAGAACCTATAGGACTTGTAGTTAGTAATGGAGAGCTAATTCATTTACCAATCAAGAGAGGAGTCTTTGCCATAACTTATGATGGACGTGCAGTTATAGATATATTTGAAACTACCATCAAAGTTAAAGTAAACAATAATATTTTTAAGATTGACAATCTAAATTCACCAAGAGGAGGAAATCAGGCAGTATTATATACAAAAAAGTTTGCAAAACAGACTCTTATACAAAACAATGCCTTTGCAGGAGTAAATATAATTATAGAGTTAGACAATATCCTCCCCTTTCATGGAAATATAAAAGGTAAAGTTGTAAATATAGAATATGGTGTACTAAGCTCTAATATTCCAGATAATGGATGTGTTATATCTCTTGGAGGTACTGCCTTAAAATACCTACCCCTCTTCGAAATCGGAAAAGATATAGAAATTATTGTAGAATCTAAACCTACAATTCCAATTAAAGAAGCGATTTGTGGGGGTCCTATTTTGATAAAAAATAGGGAAATTGTTTTAGGAAAGACAAATGAAATTCCCTTCGATCAAAATATAATTAATGGTAGACATCCAAGGACAATTATTGCAACAAAGGAGGATAAGATAATAATTTTATTTATCGAGGGAAGAACGACTACATCGCCAGGAATGACTCTAAAGGAGGCTATAGAATTATTAAAAACTTTAGATGTTGAGAATGCACTAAATTTAGATGGTGGAAGTTCAAGTAACATGGTACTATGGAAAGAACCTTTAATAAACTCAGATCGAGAAATTTCTACTGCACTTTTAATAAAAAATATTACAGAAACAACAGAACCAAAATATTTATTTATACTTCCTGATGAGGATCTCTACATACAAAAAGATGAGAAGAAAAAGATTAAATTAATCCTTCAAGATAGTAATTTCCATAAATTGGATATTTCTTCTTTTACTTGGAGTATCTCAAATCCCATAATTGATTTTAACCCCCAAACCATGGAAATAACAGGGCTTGATTATGGGAGTTCAGAATTGACAATAAATATTGGTAATCTTTCCGCTAAGAAAAATATAACAGTATATACTAATACTTTCTCAGAAGATTTTGAATTAGATAAAAATTGGAGAATTACAGGTAAAAACATAGACGAAATGTTTACTACTTACTCTATAACAACTCAAAATGGATATGAAGGGAAAAATTTTCTCTCTTTAAAATATAGAACTCTTCCTGGAGATTCCTTTTTATACTTTGAAATTAACACTGTTATCGTAGAAAAAATGACAAAATTATCTCTAAAAGTATATGGGGATGGAAAAAGAGGATGGTTGAGAGCTTTATTTTATGATAGCAATGGAAAGCCATATGTACTTGATATTACATCTTTTAAAGGGATCGATTGGACCAATGAATGGAGAACTATTGAGAAAGACTTAGGAGAGATTAAACCTCTAATCTCTTCATGGAATCTTCCACCCAAATATCCTCTAAAATTACAATCTATATATTTAGTTTTTCTAAATAACAGTGGAATAGAAGGTAATATTTTTCTTGATGATTTAAAAATTTATTGACTTTTAAGAATTTTCATATATAATATAAGAAAATTTCTTGGGGAGGAGAAGATATGTTAAATTTATTAATTGGAATTTTAATTTTAGTAGTTATCTTAGACATTCTAATTAGATTAAACATTATTAATCTTCAAAAAACCAAGAAAACATCTCAAGAGCCAGAAGTATTTAAAGAATTAAAAGAGTTCAAATCGGACACAATTATGTTGGAATCTGCAGTGGCACCTATATATTGGGCATATTTAATCATTAAGCATGGTTTAGAGAGAGGAAAGGATTTTAAAATTCAAAAAGAAATTACAAAGATTGGAAGAGATGAAGAAAATGATATAGTTCTATTTCATCCTACTGTTTCAAGATTTCATGCTCAAATAATTAGAGAGGGTGAAAATTATTTTATAGAAGATCTTGATAGTGCTAATGGAACTTTTGTCAATGGCATTAAGGTAAAAAAAGAACTACTTAATGATAACGATATTTTACAATTTGGTGATATCGTTTGTGTTTTCAAAAAACTCTAAGCTTTTTTAGGTAAATGAAGAGATAATCCAATCCAGCTAATAAAGAGAATAAAAGCCCAATAAGAAAAACAATATTTGCGAAGGATATCCTTAACAGTCCCATTATAACTGATATAGATGTGAAGACTGTAGCCAACTTTCCAAAAATACGTGATGAAATAATTTCAACCTTTTTAATTAAAAATACTAAGCCCACAACTAACATAATTAGCTCTTTCAGAATAAAAACAATTACTCCTATAAGGGAAAAGTAACGTATAGATCCGAAATAAATCAAACTTATTAAGATTATTAGCTTATCGGAAAGAGGATCCAAAATCTTACCAAGTTCACTGGTCTGATTAAGTTTTCGAGCCAAATAACCATCTAAGATATCACTTAATGCTGAAATAATAAAAAGGATAAGGGAGTATAAAAAATACCCCCTTATTAAATAATAAGTATAAAAGGGAATTATCAAAAATCTAATTAAAGTTATAATATTAGGAACTGTCATAGTTATATTATTTACTTGTAAAGAAGCATTAAGCCTGCCCCTATTCCTCCTGCATCATCTCCTAATTCAGCCCAAGCAAAACTGACCTTATCTCTAATATATTTTAAGGCTCTCTTATAAAATTCCTCTCTCATAGGTCTACCAATATACTCTCTAACATTAGCTACTCCTCCACCAATAACAATCCTCTCAGGATCTACAATATGAACATAATTTGCCAAGGCAATCCCCAAATAGTAACCTGCATGATCAAAAATATGACGTGCTAAAGTATCTCCAGCCTCAGCTGCCTGATAAATCAGTCTTACTGTGACTTTATTTAAATCATTATCACACAATTTCCATATTATACTTTCTGGATGTTCTTTAAGAATGCTTCTTGCATAATTTTCTATTCCTACACCTGAAGCAATTGCCTCAATACATCCTCTATTGCCACATCCACAAAGAGGACCATCAGGAAGAACAGTAGTATGACCAAATTCTCCAGCTATACCATGAGCCCCTCTCCAAATTTTACCATCTAAAATAATTCCTGATCCAATTCCTGTGCCAATTGCTACTGTAATCATAGTTCTTGTTCCTCTTCCAGCACCTACCAACCACTCCGCCCATGCAATCAAGTTTACATCATTCTCCAATTCAATAGGTACATCAAAAAACTCAGATAATATTTCACCAACCGGAACTTCTTCCTTCCAATCATCCCCTAAATTAGGAGCATACATAGTAACTACTCTTTCCCTATCAATAATACCTGGAAAGCCAAGCCCTATACCCTCTATATCATTTATACTTAAGTCTGCACTTTTTAAAACATTCAAAACCATGTCTTTAATCTTATTTAAAACCTGATCTTTCCCCTTTTCAGGTTCTGTAGGTCTTTTATCTCTTGCCAATATATTTCCCTTCTCATCTACTAACAGAACGTTTATTTTAGTTCCTCCAAGATCAACACCAATCGCCTTAGGCATTTTCAACCTCCTTACCTCTCAAATATAAATTCAAAATCCACATACCTATTTGATTTTTCTAAATAAACCTCAGGAATTATATATTTTGCAGATGAGATATAATTTGGCATATAGAATATAATTATACCACTAACTGAAGCACCTTCAAGTATTTTTCCATCTTTGAATTTCAAAACCTCATATTTGTTGATTAATTTAAGAATTTCTTCATCTTTTTTTTCATCTCCTAAGGAAATTGATAGTTTACCTTGCGGAGGTTCCTGAGTGGAAAAGGTAATTTCAAAAGAAACTTTTGGTTTTGTATCCGTTTTAACATACTGGAATTCTCTTACAGGAAAATATTGTCTATTTTTTGAATCAATTATTACTGACTTACTTAATGGAAATACCCATATAGGTTCATTTCTACCATTAAAAATTTCCAAGTTTAATACTAATATATCTTTTGCAAGCAATCTCCAATCATAGGAATCAAGGATGGATACTTTTATATCAATACCTTCCTTGCTAATATAAGAAGGAGTTATTGACAAAGGTTTTACACACCCAGCTATTATAAAAAGAAATATTAATATAAAAAACAAAAAAATTTTTCTCATTACTATATAACACCTCCCATTCTCTTAGTTTCATTTTACAACAAAATTTCAATTATTACAATGGCTTGTGCAACTTGACAAAACTTGTTTCTATATTGTATATAAATAAATAGAATATATATATCAACCAATTTCATCAATTTAATTCTTCAATTCAATGTACTAATCCAAAAAGCAAAGGAGGTGGTTCTTAATGAAAGCACTAATTTTGGCTGGTGGAAAAGGAATGAGACTTTTACCTTTAACAAAAGTACTTCCAAAACCTATGGTCCCTATTGTTAATAAGCCATTCTTGCATCATCTTATAGAATATTTAAAAAGTTATGGAATAAATGAGATAATATTGAGTTTAGGGTATAAAGGAGAAGAGATAAAAAAGTATTTTGATGATGGGAAGAATTTTGGAGTAAAAATTTATTATGTTGAGGAAAACACGCCCTTAGGTACAGGTGGGGCTATTAAAAATGCAGAAGATTTAATTGATGATCAAATAATAATCTTTAATGGTGACATATTAACAGATATAGATTTAGAAGATCTTATTAATTATCACAAAGCAAAGAAGGGACTTGTAACTATAGCACTCACGAGGGTTGAAGATCCCTCTCAGTATGGAGTTGTATTACTTGACGAATCAAGCCAAATTAAGAGCTTTATCGAAAAACCAAAAAAGGAAGAAGCACCTTCAAACCTAATAAATGCTGGAATATATGTTTTTGAGAAAGAAATTTTAAATTACATACCAAAAGGGAGAGAAGTATCCTTAGAAAAAGAGATATATCCTGTTCTTTTAAAGGAGAATATACCAATATATGGTTTTGAGTTTGATGGTTACTGGCTTGATATTGGTAATTTACATAAGTATCTAAAGGCAAATAAAGACATGCTTTTAGGAAAAATAAAACTGCCAACAAGCAAAATGATTACAACTAATAAGATTGTAATGGGCGAAAACACAGAAGTACATCCAAAAGCAAAAATTGAGGGTCCAGTCATAATTGGCGACAATACAGTTATAGATAAAAATTCTGAAATACATCCTATGAGTGTGATAGGTAATAATGTAATCATAGAGAAAAATGCCAAAATAAAAGAAAGTATTATTTGGGATAATGCAAAGATAGGAGAAAATGCATATGTTGAGAATTCTGTTATAGCAAGTCATCGCACCATATCTGATAATGAAAAAATTATATCTAATGCTGTTGCATAAAGGAGGTGATACAATGAAAAAATTAAAAATTGCATTTTTAAGTACATACCCTCCTCAAGAGTGCGGTATTGCCACATTTACTTATGATTTAGTGAATGCAATAGATAAAACCCATAATAATGTCGAAACCAATATTATAGCTATAGAAGAAAAGGATAGAACTTATAATTTCAATAATAAAGTAGTTTTTAAAATTAAAGATTCTGATATTGAAACTTATATGGAATCAGCAGAGTTTATTAATGAAAGTGATATTGAAGTAGTAAACATTCAGCACGAGTTCGGGCTATTTGGAGGAGAAAGTGGCTCATATATAGAATATTTTGTAAATGCATTAAGAAAGCCCATAATTACAACTCTACATACTGTTCTAACAAATCCTGACGAGCTTAAAAAGGAAATAACAAGATTTTTGGTAGAGAAAAGTGAAAAGGTAATAGTCTTAAGTAAATCCGCAATAGATATCTTGAGGGATTCTTATAAGATAACAAAAGATAATATCATCCTAATACACCATGGAGTTCCAGAATATGATAATTTATCAAAAGAAGATATTAAAAGAAAATTAGGAATTGAAAACAGATTTGTTCTATCTACCTTTGGATTAATAAATCCAGGAAAGGGAATTGAATATGCTTTATATGCATTAGGCGACATTAAAGATAAATATCCTGAAATACTTTACTTAATACTTGGTACTACACATCCAAAAGTAAAAAGGCTATATGGAGAAGATTATAGAAATAAACTTCTAAAAATAGTAGAAGAGTTAAATTTAGAGAGAAATGTGGTATTTGTAAATAAATATTTAACAAAGGAAGAATTAATTGAATACCTAATAGCAACAGACGTTTACATTACGCCATATATCAATAGGGAGCAGATTTGCAGTGGAACATTAGCCTACGCTATTGGTTTTGGGAAAGCAATAATATCAACTCCTTACCTTTATGCAATAGATATGCTTTCAGCTAATAGAGGAATATTAGTAGATTTTAAAGATTCAAAATCTATTGCAGAAGCCTTGGAGAAATTAATTAGAGACAAAAACTTCTTACATGAAATAGAAAGAAATGCATATGAGTTAGGAAAAACAATGAAATGGTCTAATATTGCAAAACAATATGTGAATGTTTTTAAGGAGGTAATTTACTCAAGAAAAGTGCAAGTAGCATGAAGGGGGAGGTGATAGAATTGATTAAGATACCAGGATATCCACCCCTCTCTTTAAAACATCTTTACAGATTAACAGATGATACGGGCATTCTGCAACATGCCAAGTATACTATTCCTGACAGAAATATGGGATATACCACTGATGATAACGCAAGAGCTGTAATAGTCTCTGCAAAGTATTATGAATTAACAAATGACCAAAATATTTTAGAACTGCTCATAAAATATCTAAGTTTTATTTATCATGCTCAAAGGAAAGATGGATTTTTTAATAATTTTATGAATTATGAAAGGAGATTTATAGATGAGAAAGTTTCTGAAGATTGCTGGGGAAGATGTGTGTGGGCTTCTGGATATGTCTTTGGTAATTTCTCAGAAATGAATATTGATTTGATAGCTAAGGAAATATTTGATAAAGCCATCATAAATGCTCCAAAAATACAATCTCCAAGAGCAAAGGCTTACTCTATTATTGGAATTTATCATTTCTTAACCAAATCTAATAATAATGAGTATAAAATGTTAGCAATAGACTTGGCAAATAGCCTTTATAAACAGTTTGAGAAAACAAAGGATGGATATTGGAGATGGTTTGAGGAATATTTAACATATGGAAATGCGATCTTACCTATGGGTATGTTCTATGCTTATCAATTAAGTAATAAAATCGAGTTCTTAAATACCGCCATTGAGAGCACAGAATTTTTAGTAGAGACACTAATTAAAAACGGATATTTAGATCCAATAGGTAATAGAGGATGGTATTATAAGAATGGGGTTAAAAGTGAATATGACCATCAACCTATAGAGGCTGGATATATGACTCTATTATTTTTAACTGCTTACAATATTACATCCAATAAAAAATATTTAGATTTAGCCTGGACTTCCTTTGATTGGTTTTTTGGAAAAAACAGACATAATAAACCTGTCTATTGTGAAGAAACTGGTGGATGTTTTGATGGTTTAACTCCTAAAGGAGTAAATTTAAATCAAGGAGCAGAATCATTGTTAGTATATCTTCTCGCTTATCTCTCCATGTATGAGCAAATAGAAGTAAAAGAGAGGATTTACAATTTACTTTCTACAAGTAAAATATAATTATAGTATTTTATGGAAAAAATAGGAGGTGATAATAATGGCAATTTATGAATTTGTATGTACTAATTGTAATGAGCGCTATGAAATAATAACAAATTTAGGGGATGAACCCCCAAAAGTCTGTATTAAATGTGGAGGTACATTAAAAAAGGTTTTTCATCCTGTAGGAATAGTATTTAAAGGATCAGGATTTTACACTACTGATTATAAAAAGAAGTCATCTGAAGAGAAAGATAGTAGTAAAGATAAGAACGATAATAAATAAATGGGGAGTACTTAACCTCCCCTACCCCTCTTTTATACTCAACAAAATCAATCTTCGAGATGCAATACTGTACTTATGTCCTTCATAATCTCCTATGAATTTTATAACTCTAAATCCAGTATCTTCTAAAAGATTACTTAATTCACTTGCAGTATAAAGATATATTTTTCTAATATACTCTCTTGCTTCTCCAGTGCTACGTTCAAATATGATTCTACGAGATGTATAATAACCAGTTTCAGGTTCAAATTTATGTTCAGTAAGAAGAACAAAATCCTCCATTATGTCCCATGAGTAAGGAATAAAGTGACGGAGTAAAGCCTCCCTATTCTCTATGTCAATAAGTAGTTTACCTTTTGGTTTCAGAATTTTATAAACTTCTTTTAAGGTTTCTCTGTCTTCTTTGTAAGAATTTAAGCCAAAACTTGTATACAAGCATAAAACTACATCAAAAAGATAGTTAATTTGTGATAAATCTTTATATTCCATACAGTAAAATTCCAAGTTAATAAGACCTTCCTTCTTAGCATTTTCCCTTGCTATCTCTAAAAGTTCATTAGATCTATCTACGCCTACAACTTTATATCCCCTTTTTGCAAGTTCTATACTATGCCTACCAAAACCACAACCTAAATCAAGGATCATCATATTTTTTTTTATAGGAACAGAGACCTCTAAAAAGTCTACTTCTTTTTCTGTTCTTTCTTGAGTTAGATGCCTTGCGAAAAAGTTATAATAGGCTTTACTGAAATACTCGTCACGCCAATCTTTGCTTCTCTCCATATTTCTTTCTCAGATAATATAGTAGTATAGTTAGATCTCCTACATTTACCCCTGGTATTCTTTGGGCTTGACCAAAAGTTCTTGGTCTTATCTTCATTAATTTATCTCTACCTTCCCTGGAAAGATGTGGAATTTTCTCATAATCAAAGTCATCCGGTATTAAAAGATCCTCATATTCTTTAAACTCTTTCAATTTTTCCATCTCTCTCTTAATATATCCTTCGTATTTTATATCTGTTTCAACAATATACTTTAAATCTTTCCTTAGATCTTCTCCAAAACCTAACTTCTCTATATCTTCGTAGGTAATTTCTGGTCTCTTGAGCAAATTAGATAATGAGATTGGATTTAAAAGAGGGGATGTCTCTTTCTCCACTAAATATTTATTAACATCCTGAGATGGATAAATGATGGTCTTTTCAAGTCTTTGCTTTTCCTTAGATAATCTTTCCATTTTCTCCTGAAACATTTTCCACTGATCTTCACTTATTAATCCTAATTTGTAAGCTTTTGGGGTTAACCTTTGATCTGCATTATCACATCTTAAAATCAATCTATACTCTGCCCTTGAGGTTAAAATTCTGTATGGCTCATCTACTCCTTTTGTTACTAAATCATCAATCAAAACTCCTATATAAGCTTCACTCCTATCAATTATTAATGGCTCTTTGCCTATTAAGCTAAGGGCAGCATTTGCTCCAGCAACTATCCCTTGAGCAGCAGCCTCCTCATACCCCGTTGTCCCATTTATTTGTCCTGCAAGATATAACCCTCTAATTTTTTTAGTCTCTAATGTTAGCTTTAACTGATGAGGATAAACAAAATCATAAGCAATAGCATAACCTGGTCTTACTAATTCTACCTCTTCAAGACCAGGAATCGTTCTTAATAATTTAATTTGTATTTCTTCCGGCAAACTTGTATAAATTCCTTGTACATAAAGCTCAATGGAATCCCTACCTTCTGGTTCTAAAAATACCTGATGAGTTTCGTGATCAGGAAACCATAAGTATTTTTCCTCAATAGAAGGACAATATCTTGGTCCTTTTTTTACCATCCCTCCAACTCGAGAAGCTGTTAGATGTATATTGGATAAAACAATATCCCTGGTCTTTAATGTAGTACGAGTAAGATAGGATGGTATTTGCTCTCTATATTCTGGTTCTTCCCAAAAAGAAAAAGATGGAAGAGATTCATCTCCATATTGAGGTATTAATCTGCTAAAATCTACTGTTCTCTTATCTACCCTTGGAGTAGTCCCTGTATTAAATCTTCCCACTTCTAATCCTAATCTCCTTAAAGCATCAGATAAACCCACAGAGGGAAACTCTCCCATTCTTCCAGCAGGTTTTGACCAAGTACTAATATGAATTACACCATTCATAAAAGTGCCTGGTGTAATAACAACCCTTTCAGCATAGATTTCCCTACCTGTGGATAATATCACACCTTTTACCTCATCATTCTCAACAATTAAATCTACAACTTCGCCCTGGTAAATCTTCAAATATTTTTGTTCTTCTAAAAACTTCCTCATTAATCGTGGGTAAAGCCATTTATCTACTTGTGCCCTCAAAGCTCTAACAGCTGGACCCTTTGATGTATTCAACCATTTTATCTGTAACATACTCCTTGTAGTAATTCTGCCAATAGCACCACCTAATGCATCCACCTCAAGAAGAAGTTGCCCCTTTCCAGGACCACCCATAGCAGGATTACATGGCAACCAACCCACGGTATCATAATTCATAGTAATTAAGAGAGTATTAACGTGAAGTCTTGCTGACGCATATGCTGCTTCACAGCCTGCATGTCCTCCACCTACCACAATAACATCAAACTTTTCCATTCTTTCTTACCTCCAATATTCCAAGTTTTGCAAGAATGAATATTATTAAGCTTAATCCTCCAATTAAGATTAGCATAGAGATTTCAAAATCTTGAGACAAGGCTAATATTATAGCAATGAGACTCATAGAAAAATCTATTAAATATATAAATCCTATACTTTGTTTAGTATCCATACCAATCTTTAAAAACCTATGGTGAATATGATCCTTGTCATACTTCCAAGGAGCTTTTCCCATAAGAATTCTTCTGAATATAGAGAATAAAGTATCTAATATGGGAAAACCTAATATCAATATAGGTACTAATAAGGTAATCAAGGTACTAAACTTTAAAACTCCTGTTATAGCAATAGATGCCAAAAGAAATCCCAGAAACATTGCTCCAGAATCACCCATAATGATCGATGCAGGTGGAAAGTTATAATACAAAAAGCCCAAAACTCCACCCAGCATAGATGCCAAAAATATAACTGATTCAAATCTTCCTAAAAGCAAGGAGATTATCATAAGGGAGAAGGCAGAAATAACAGCTGTTCCTCCTGCCAGCCCATCCAATCCATCTATAAAATTCATCGCATTCGTAAGTCCTAATAGCCATAAAAAAGAGAATAAGTAAGCCCAAAATCCTTTAACCGTAATAGAAGTATATGGAATCTTAAAACTTTCTAATCTTATACCCAAAAAGAATGCAAATAGTATTGCCAAGAAAGTAAGAATAAATTTAGGGGCTGGTTTCAACTCTTTAAAATCATCAATTAAACCAATAATAAAAACTAATGATCCTGCTAAAAGGATTTTTTCAATCATCACAGATTTATTAAAAATTAAGTTGACTAATAAAATTGAGATATAAAAGGAAAGTCCGCCAATTCTTGGGATTGGTTTTTTGTGTACTTTTCTTTCAGCAGGCTTATCTATAAAAACTTGATATCTATTTGAGAAATTTCTTACAAAAGGAGTTAGAATTAAAGATATAATCAAAGATAATATAAATGAATAATACATAGTTATTTCTCCTTTTTAGACTTCAATTCATAAGCCAAAATAATAGCCTGTGCAATTTCTTTCATAGGCTTTCTTTTATCCATACTCGCTTTTTGGATAAGTCTAAAAGCCTCATGCTCTTTTAATCCCTCTATATCCATTAGTAACCCCTTGGCTCTATCAACTAATTTCCTCGTTTCTAAAGCATCCTGTAAATCCTTAACTTGTTCCTTAAGTTCTAAAAATTCTTTAAATCTTGCAATAGCAATCTCTATTGCAGGGAATAAATCTGTTTCCTTAAAAGGCTTTACTAAATAAGCAACTACTCCGACCTCTTTTGCTTTCTCAACCAGTTCTTTATCAGAATAGGCAGTGAGAAATATAACAGGAGCTATCAATTCTTCGGTTAATATTTTTGCAGCAGTAATGCCATCCATTTCTGGCATTCTAATGTCCATAATTACAACATCTGGCTTCTCCTTTCTTGCCAGCTCTACTGCGGATTTTCCATCTCCTACATCCCCTATTACAATATATCCTTGACTTTCAAGGAGCTCCTTTAAATCCATTCTAACTATGGGCTCATCCTCTGCAATTATTACTCTTATTGGCTTCATCTATATTCCTCCTTTAAAATATATCTAACAAAATTTCATTCCACAATAATAAACCTTTTCTTGTTAATTTTAAATAATTTTTTTCTTCTTTCAAGAAGTTCTTTTTGATGAACATTTCGTAATTTGGGAAATATTCTCTTAAATCTTTATTATACTTCTTCTTAAACTCATCCATATTTATACCTTCCATTAATCTTAATCTAACGAAAATCTCATCCTTAGCTAAATCATCATCTACTAAATATTCTATCTCTTCAAAAGGGAACTTACCTTCTCTGATTTTTTCATAGTATACATAAAGGTCTTTATAATTTCCATACCTACATGAAGAAATAAAGGAATAAGCAGATACTCCAAATCCTAAAAATTCTTCATGTCTCCAATACTTGAGATTATGTTTACATGGAAACTTACCCATCTTTGAAAAGTTTGAAATTTCATATTGGGTATATCCATGACTATTTAGAAAGTCTATAGAAAACTCGTAAAGCTTAGCCTCTTCATCGTCACTCAAGAGCTTTAACTCTCCTCTTTTATATCTTTCATAAAATTGTGTTCCCTCTTCTATCATTAGATTATACAAAGATATGTGTTCTGGATTTAATTCTACAGCTTTATCCAATGAAAAAGAAAGACCCATTAAATCTTGACCTGGTAACGAGTAGATTATGTCAAAATTGATATTATTGAAACCATAATCTCTTAAAAAATTAAAGCTTTTATAAATATCTCTTGGTAGATATAATCTACCTAAGAATTTTAGTTCCTTTTCAAGAAAACTTTGTACTCCCAAGCTTACTCTATTTATCCCAAGCTCAGTCCAGTGTCTTAGTTTAAAACTATTTATTGTTCCGGGATTTGCCTCAATAGTTATCTCTAAATTAGAATCCATCTTGAAATTTTTTGAAATGAAATTTAGTATTAACTCTAAATTTCTTGTTAATAAAAGAGATGGAGTTCCTCCCCCAAAATATATTGTATCTACTATAAATTCATCATCCTTACGCATTCCAATTTCTTTTATCAAGTATTCAACGTAAATATCTTCATCTTCTTTTCCTGGATGTCTAAATGATACAAAATCACAGTAAGGACACTTATGAATACAAAAGGGATAATGTATATAAATCCCAATTCTTCTCATAAATTTTTACTTATACGGAAAATTATCTTTTAAATATTTTAAAAAGGAGTAATCGGTCATATTAGATTGGAGTGGGGTAATAGAGATATTTCCTCTCTTTATAGCCCAAATATCTGATCCTTCTTCATCCTCTAATTCTGCCTCGCCATGTACCCAGAAATATTCTTGAGCTCTCGGATCTATCCTCTTTTCTATGATATTTTTATAATGCATTTTACCTTGAAATGTAAATTCTAAATCAATATTATTTCTATTCTTTGTAGGAGGTATATTGATATTTAGAAATACTGAAGGTGGAATTATTTTAATAAAATTTGGAATCATCTTTAACAAAAAATCTGTTGCATATTCAAAGTCTTCAACGTCAGCATTATGAGGAACAGAAATAGCTATAGAAGGAATATCATGGAGAGCAGCCTCCCGAGCACCTGCTACTGTTCCTGAATATATAATATCGCATCCAAGATTATAACCCCTATTTATACCTGATATTACTATATTTGGTCTCTCTGGTAGTAAAGCGAATAAACCTAACAAAACACAATCTGCAGGAGTACCATTACTTGACCAAATTTTCACTTTATCTTGAGAGATTTCTTTGTTTGCTCTTAATGGTTTATGTAAAGTTATTGCATGGCTTCCACCACTTCTTTCTCTTTCAGGGAAAACTCCATAAATTTCCCCTATTTTCTGAAGCTTATTTATCATTATATTAATTTGTTTTGCGTTTATTCCATCATCATTTGTTAGGAAAATAATCATTCTTCAATCCCTCTTTAAAACTGACCAAAAGGCTTCTTGAGGAATCTCCACATGACCAATTTTTTTCATCCTCTTTTTACCTTCTTTCTGTTTCTCCAATAATTTCTTTTTCCTTGTAACATCTCCACCATAACATTTTTGTAAAACATTCTTTTTCAATGGTTTAATCTCTTCTCTTGCAATTATTCTACCGCCAATTCCTGCCTGTATCACTACCTCAAATAATTGTCTTGGAATCTCATTTCTTAATTTTTGTACTATCTTCCTACCTTCCTCGTAGGCTTTATCACGATGTACTATTATGGACAATGCATCAACAGGTTTTCCATTAATATATATGTCAAGCTTTACCAAATCACTGGCTCTATAACCTATGAATTCATAAGTTAAAGAGCCATATCCTCGCGTATAAGACTTTAATAGATCAAAGAAGTCTGTAATAATCTCCGCTAAAGGAAGTTCTGCAGTTATTAAAACTCTTTCTTGAGTTAAATACTCCATATTCTTAAAAATTCCTCTTCTTCTATCAATAAGATCCATTATAGCTCCAAGGTATTCAGGAGGCGTGATGATATTTGCAAAAACATATGGTTCTCTAAATTCTTTGATCTCATAAGGTGGAGGTAAGTCCAGGGGATTCTGAATCAATTTCTTTTCATCCTTTATAGTTATTATCTCGTAAGCAACAGATGGTACTGTAGTTATTATATTTAAACCAAACTCCCTTTCTAATCTTTCCTGAACAATTTCTAAATGTAAAAGTCCCAAAAATCCACATCTAAATCCAAAACCTAAAGCAGGCGAGGTTTCAGGCTCATAATAAAGTGAAGCATCATTGAGGCTTAACTTCTCCAAAGCCTCTCTAAGATCAGGATAGTCTTCATTATTTATAGGATAAATACCACAAAATACCATAGGCTGTATCTTTTTATATCCAGGCAAAGGCTCTTTTGCTGGATTCAAGACATTTGTTATAGTATCTCCAATCCTTGTCTCATGAATGTTTTTGATATTTGCAACTATATAGCCCACTTCCCCAACTGAAAGCTTGTCAGTAGGAGTCATTTCAGGAGTAAATGTACCTACTTCCTGCACCTCATATGTTATTCCCGTAGACATAAATAATATTTGATCCAAGGGCTTAACTTCTCCCTGAAAAATTCTCACAAACACTATAACACCCTTATAACTATCATAGACAGCATCAAAAATTAAAGCTTTTAAAGGCTCATTAACATCTCCTTTTGGAGCAGGAATATATTTAATTATTCCCTCCATTAATTCTTCAATTCCCCATCCTTCCTTTGCACTAACAAAAAAGGTCTCACCTATATAGTCCTTCCCAAGAAGATTTTTAACATCTTCTGCAACCTTTTCAGGTTCTGCATTAGGTAAATCAATCTTATTAATTACAGGTACAATTACTAAATTGTTCTCTAAGGCTAAAAACAAATTATTAATTGTTTGAGCCTCAATTCCCTGAGTAGCATCTACAACCAAAATTGCCCCATCACATGCAGCAAGACTTCTCGAGACCTCATATGTAAAATCTACATGTCCAGGAGTATCTATAAGATTGAATTCATAAACCTCTCCATTTTTGCTTTTATAAAAGAATCTAACTGCCTGAGCCTTTATTGTAATTCCCCTCTCTCTTTCAATATCCAAAGTATCTAAAACTTGATCTCTCATCTTCCTTTTATCAATAGCTCCTGAAATTTCTAAAAAACGATCCGCCAATGTAGACTTCCCATGGTCTACATGTGCAATAATGCTAAAATTTCTAATTTTAGATATATCTCTCCACATGATTTAATATTATACTATAAATTACAATTTTTTCTTTTCTTTTAAATTAACTTGTGATATAATTCCCATGTAAAAAATTATATGAAGGAGAGGGAGATATGGCAAATACAAAGTCTGCAATTAAAAGAATAAAAATTAGTGAAAGGAATAGACTTAGAAACAGATTAAGACTTGGTAGAATTAAGTTCTACACTAAAAAGTTTCTAAAGTTATTGGAAGAGAATAAAATAGAAGAAGCAAAACAAGTACTACCACTTGCTATTAGTGCAATTGATAAGGCTGCACAAAAGGGGACATTACACAAAAACACTGCTGCAAGGAAGAAGTCCCGTTTAATGAAGCTACTTAATGAGAAGCTTAAATTAGCCAGCTAAATTAGTTCCCAATCTAATTAAAAATCTTTCCAATAGAATTCTTTCATCTTTAGCTGTTGATTTAAACTCCATATCTAACTGCCGCAGAAGCATGTAGAATTCTAGTAGTTCTGCGGCAGTATAATTTGAAAGAGCCCATATGGTCTTTCTCACTACAAAAGGATGTAAATCAAGCTTTTTAGCAATTTCTTCTTCAGAATAACCCTCGTTTTTTAGAGTATGAACTCTAAGAAGTTGTCTAAATTGTTTTATAATAATTTCCAATATTACCATTGGAAACATACCCTCATTCCATAAGGTATCTAATCCCCATAATGCAGTATAAACATCTCTCTTCTGTATAGCATCTAAGAAAGTAAAGAAGGCAACTTCTCTTGGAGATGCTGTGGCTTTTACATCTTCTAAAGTAATCTCTTTTTTATCTCCAACATAATATACAACCTTTTCCAATTCTCTATACAGCAGAGCTAAGTTCTCCCCCCATGACACAGTCAAGAAATATAAAGAATCTTGGTCAATCTCTTTACCAAACTCTTTTATTTTTTCATTTAACCATCTTCTAATACCATCGGATTTTAATTTAGAAAATTCCACTATACCTTGTGGAGGAACTAATTTTAGTAAGTAGTTCTTTTTTGTTTTCTCCTCCTCTGCATTTGCCATGAATACAATAAAGGTATTAGTGAGTTTTTTGAAGAGAAGGGATATTCTATCTTTATCTGACGGTTCTTTTAGATTTTGGGCGTGTCTAATAACAACCATTTGTACTCCAAAAAGTGATGAGGTCTCCAAAAAGGGCATTATCTCTTTCCAAGTAATATCTTCCCCAAAAAATGCATGATATGATGCTCCCTTCAGCCTATTTCTTAAAGCCTGAAGGGCATCCTCCATCAAAAACTTCTCCTCTCCAACAAATAGGTATACTGAGGGAATATTTTTCTCCTTTATTAATCTTCTAAACTCCCAGTAGTTCATTTTTCATCATCCTTTTCAAAATCGGTATCAATAATATTATCACCGATACAATTATACTAATTTTATAATTAATAACAATCAATTGCAAACCATTAAATAACATGGAGATGAAGAAATCAAGTAAATTTGATAGCACTAAATTCAATGGCATAAAAAAAGATGTACCTATCATTAAGAATGATAAGGTTAGAATTAATTGAAAAAGAGGAATTGAAAACATGTTGGCAACCATGGATGAAATTGTAATTTTTTGGAAATAGTAAATATTAATTGGTAAAAGAAAGAAGAATAAAATATAAGAATTTTGAATAATGTTTTTTATATAGCCTGTAAATAAATTCATATCAAGTTTATTATTAAATAAAATTAAACCTAAAATAGCCATATATGATAGTTGAAAACTAATATTAAACAAGTTTAGTGGAGATAAAAGCAAAGAGATTAAGGCAGTCCAACATAAAGTATTTAGAGAATCTTGCTCTCTAAGGATTATCTCTGCAATAGTAAAAAACATATACATACCCCATGCCCTAAAAACAGGCGGTTTACTTACTAAAAGTGCGTAAAAAAATAGTAAGATAGCTAAAAATAGCCTCATTATCTTAGTTCTAAAAAATAAACTCAAAAAAGAAATTAATATTGCTATGTGAAGACCAGAAATGGCAAGAATATGAGAGGTTCCTGTATTTGAAAAGAGCTCTTTAATCTCATTTGATAAACCTCCAGTCTCCCCTAATAAAACTGCATAAATAAATCTTTTCTTCTCCTCCGAAAGTATATTAAAAACACTTCTAATATATTCCTTTATATACAAAGAGATCTTTGCCCATAGCCCTAATTTAGCCTTTCCCACCTTATAAAAACCATTAAATATGCCATAATATATAATCTCATCTGTCCAATAATAAGCCAAATTTTCCTTATTTAACGGATATACATGTAGATTTTTTAATATTATTATGTCCCCCACGTTTATATCTATTTTTTTATTAACACGAAGCAGTATTTTTTCTCTAAAATTATAGGACTTAAAAATAACCTCCATACTCTTTTCTTTTTCCTCAGCATTCACAACAAAACCTTTAAGTATAGGAAAATCCTTATAGAAAGAAAATTCAGGAAGAGAATTTTTTGCAGAATAGTAGCCTAATAAGACAAATATTAAAAATAAAGGAATCAAAAAATAGTAGTTTTTGGGAATTAAAATAATTGATATCAAGAAAATCGCTATAGCAGGGATTAAAAGACCCGTAATCTTATAAACTAAAATTCCTAATAAAAAATATGCTAAAAAATAACAAGAGGGAGGAATTTTATCCACTTACCAATCTATATAATCTTTTATTTGTTCTATTTTCTTAGGTCCAATTCCCTTTACTTTTTCAAGATCATCTAAAGAGCTAAAATACCCATTGCTTTCTCTGTACTCTATAATTCTTTGGGCTAAAGAAGGACCAATACCAGGTAAAGATTCTAACTCTTCTTTTGAGGCAGTATTTATATTTATCTTTTTATTACCAGAATTAGAAGCTTTTTTTACTTCACTATTTCCATTTATATTTTGAGTTGGCAAAATCTTTTCTGGGACATAGATTTTTGCACCGTCCTCTAAATAGCTTGCCAAATTTAGTTTATCAAGGTCTGCAGAAGGAAGGGCTCCTCCTGCAGACCTTATTCCATCAATAACTCTTGATCCTTCTAACAATCTATAAACACCTGGATTTTTAACCGCTCCTGCAATATGTACTACAATATAATTTTCTACCTCTTCCTTTTCTATTTTATTTTCTTTATTCATTAAGGAGAAGGTAAAGAAAACAATTAGTAAAAATATTCCGATATAGAATAAATATTTTTTAGTTTTATCATCCATTTTCAACTTTTATTAGTAATTAATAACTTTCCTTCTTTTGTCTTCTTATTTTTTAAAGATATTTGCTCTTTAATAATCTCAATAGCCTTGTTTAGCTGTATATCATTATCTTTCCCAACATTTTCCGGTGCCATTTCTACTACATAGTCTGGATTAATTCCTTCTTTATGAATATTCTTTCCTGAAGGTAATAAATACCTTTCTGTAGTTATTATTAGGGCGGAACCATCTGATAGTGGGAATATGCTTTGTACAACACCTTTCCCAAAGGTTTTCTCTCCAACCAATATACCTTTTTTGTAATCCTTTATTGCACCTGATAAAATTTCTGAAGCACTGGCGGAGTATCTATTAACAAGCAATACTAATGGTTTATCCCAAATCACATTGCCTCTCACTTTTTCTCCCCATCTATTACCATCTCTATCCTCTCTATAAACGACAATCCCTTTTGTAACAAAGGTATCAACCACTTTATTATTCTTATCTTTTATAACAGTAGTTACACTATCCTTATCGCTGATAAAGAAACTGGCAATTTCTATGGCGGACCTTAAATCTCCTCCAGGATTATTTCTTAAATCCAATATGATTCCCGAGACATTATTCTTCTTCATATTTTCTATGGATGATCTCAATTTTTCTGGAGCATTTTGTGTAAATTCATAGAACTTTATATATCCTATGCTATCTTTCAAAATCTTATCTTCAACGACAGGCACTTCTATTTTTGTCCTAACGAGTTCAAACTCATAAGTCTTTTTCTCAGATTCTCTATATATTTTAATCTTTACTTTTTTCCCGAGTTCCCCCCTAATCATAGCCACAACTTCATCTAACCCCTTTCCTTCAATAGAAATCCCATCAACCTCAATTATTTGATCTCCTGGCTTTATACCAGCTTTATAAGCAGGGGTTCCCTCTATAGGTGAAACTACTAATATTTTATTTTCCTTTTGTTCTAATCTCATTCCTACTCCGTAAAAACTACCACTCATATCTTCGGTAAATGTTTTAAAATCTTTAGGTTCAAGAAAACGAGTATATGGATCATCAAGCCCCTTCAATAAACCCCTAATCGCCTCATACTCTAATTTTTTACCATTCAAATCCTTTTCCAAAAATGCATTTTTTACATAATAAAGTACCTCAAGAAAGGTTTTTATATCCTCGTATACGATCTCTTTTGCTGCCCATACCTTTGTAAAAAGGAAAATAGATAAAATAAAAATACCAAGTATTAATATATATTTCCTAACCCGCTTCATAATTTATCTCCTCCTATCTTATTCATTTTAACCATAATGTTGGATCCTTAGGCTCTCCATTCACTCTTACCTCAAAGTGTAAATGAGGTCCAGTACTTAGTCCTGTACTTCCAACATATCCTATAACCTCCCCTTCACTTACTTGCTCCTCTAAGTTTACAACAATTCTTGATAAATGAGCATATAAAGTAGAAATACCACCTCCATGATCTAATATAACCAGTTTCCCATATCCACCATACCATCCTGCAAATATAACTCTACCTGGTGCAACAGCTTTTACAGGAGTTCCATAACTTGCAGAGATATCAATACCAGTATGAAACATGGGAGCACCACCGAGCAGTGGATGTCTTCTCATTCCAAAACCAGAGGTAATGCTTCCTATAACAGGCCATGATAAGTTTCCTTTTTTTGCCTTTGCAACCTTATCCGATGCAAGTTTATTAATCAAGGCTTCAATCTCTTTTGACTCTCTCTCAAGAGTTGCTATTGTTTGCTGTTGGAGTCTTTTCTGCTTTCTTATATCTTCAAGATAAGCACTTTTCTCACTCTTCATCTTTTCTATATAAGCTTTTTTCTGCTCTATTTCTTCTACAAGATTTTCTACCCTTTTCTTCTCCTCTTCCCATTCCTTTCTTTTTTCTGCTATTTCTCTTCTTTGTTGATCAATAGTTTTCAGTCTATTAGCTTCAATTTTAAACATGCATCGCACATAATACGGTATCGCCAGAAAATCAAAGGATGATTTTTCTCCTAAAAAGACTTGCCATATATCATCATGTGTATTATTTTCCTTAAATACGTCCTTTAACATGTCTTTGTAGTTTAGACTCCTATTTTTTAAATTTCTTTCCATTATCTTCAATTGATTGGTCAAAACCAATAGATTTGACTGCGCTTCCCCTAATCTTGCTTCAGCATTTGAAAGTTCCCTCTCTGTTTTATCTAATTGATAATCAATATTATTGATTTCTCTTAAAATACTAAGTTCCTTACTCTCTAAGACTTTCACTTGTTTTTTCAAAGCGTTAATTTTCTGTCTCTTTTCTTGCAATTCTTTTTGTTTTTGCAAAATTACATCAGAGGACTGGAGTAAATTCATGAATATAAATAAGAACCAAAATATAAAATATAAAATTCTTAAGGTTCTCTTTCTCATTCTTTTAATCTATACCAACCTATTAATGCGGAAGAAAAACTTAATATTAGACTGGATAAAAAGAAGAACACACCCCATAAAACGAAATGTTTTAAGTCAATTACGTAAGGGATGTATGGGAGAATCTTTTCCACAGCATCTTTTATGAAAAATAATATATAATAAATTAAAACTAAGGAGGATATTGCTGGAAAGAAAACTGTAAAGAAATTCTCAAAAAATTGTGTGATAATTGAATAATTTGGATATGCAATCTGAGAATGTGCCAATAGTTCAATAATAATAATTACAAAAGAAAGACTTCCCATGATTACAAATATATTTTTCAATACTTTTGCAACCTTATAAATATTAATCCACTGATCTCTTAATTCCAGGGAATATTTCACATCATCTACTAAGGGATTAGCTAAAATCCAACTAACGAAATCTTCCATATCACTTAAATTAATTAGACTTATCTCTAAAGCTTTTGGAAGGTTTGATGGAGATCCCCATGCAAAAATATCCTTTTCATTACCCAATGCTTCTTTTAACTTATTCCATGCAACTTCTTGATTTATATAACTCATACTTAGGATAGGATACTTAGATTGAATATCACTTTGCAGTTTAAATATATCCTTTTCAGGAATAGTTGGAGCAAAAAATACATAAATTTTTATTCTATCTTGCCATATTAAAAGAGAGCCGTTTATTGATGTAATAAATACAATTAAAACTATAAAAATAACAAAAAAGACAAATAAACCTGCAACCAGAAAAAAGCTTTTCTTTGTAAAACTTTTCCAACCTTTATAAATATCATGTAAAATTTCCATGTTTATAAGCTATAGAAAACTAAAACTAAAAGTATACCTATAACACTACCTAAATTAAACCTTATATTCAACCCAAATGTCAAGTTCAAAAAATATAAATCCAAAGTAAAGGGAGAAAAACCTATGTTTATTCCACTGGATAAAAATTGCAATTTTTCTTTAAAACTTTCTGCTAAAACTCCACCCATTATCATTCCTAAAATTATCAAAAAAATTAAAAACTTTGTAGACCATCTATTCCTTCTCATTCCTACCCTCCTAAAATGGCATTAATTTTATTCATCACCCACTCCCCCAAAATTCCATTAAATGTTCCTGTTATAAAAGCAAAAAATACTAAAAAAGGAAAATAAAATAAAATACTTTTATGAGATATAAAAAATGAGACCACAATCAACTGAGAAATATTGTGGGCCAATGCCCCAAATATACTAACATATATAATTTTTAAATTTTTATTTCTCTCCAAAATCCCCATTATAAAGGCACTTACAACTCCTCCTGTTAAACTCAAAAAGAATGAAAGTCCAAAAATCCCACCTAATAATATATTAACCAAAATTACTCTTAAAAAGGATATTATTAAGCCCTCTTTTAAACCTATCCAGTAGATTGTAAGTAAAGTTATTATATTAGCAATACCAAGTTTTGAGCCAGGTAAAGAGGTTAGTGGATTCAAAAATAATGCTTCAATATAATACAAGATACATGCCAAAGAAAGCATAACTCCCAAAAAAGTTATATAATTTATACTCTTATTAAATTTCATCATTTTTCTAATTCAAAAATAACTCCGCTCGTCCTAATAATTTTTCCGTTTTTATCTATCATAACAAATTCTACATCTGGAAAAAACTTATTTCTAAAATCCAAAGCTCTTTTTCCTAATACAAAAAATGTTGTTGATAGAGCATCAGCTTCAATCCCATTTTTTGAAATTACAGTCACACTCATAACATCAGATGCTGGAAAACCGTTCTTAGGATTCATTATATGACAGTACCTTATTCCATTCTTTACAAAATATCTTTCATAATCACCAGATGTAGCAACAACACCTTCTTTGATTTTTATTTTGCCAATTATTCCATCTTTTCGAGGATGTTTTATTCCAATCTCCCAATAATCTCCCCTTTCAGGTTTTCCTAAAACAGCTATATTACCTCCAAAATCAATATAAACTTCATCAATCTTACTATCCCTACAAATTTCCAAAGCCTTTTCAATAGCATATCCTTTTGCAATTCCTCCTAAATCAATTGAAGCTTTATCTTTCAATAGCCTTACTTTATTATCTTTAATATCTATATATCTCCAATTTACTAATTCTAAAGCCCTTTTAATTTCACTCTCCCTTGGCAATCTATAAGAACTATTGTAAAATCCCCAAATCTCCATTAAAGGTCCAACTGTAGGATCAAAATATCCATCTGATATCTTAGCAAAGTACAATGCTTTATTAATAACTTCCAATACTTCCTTCGAGACTTCTATCCATTTTCCTGCATTGTTATTTATCTTATAAATCTCACTTTCCTTTTTAAATCTATCCAATTTCTTGTCTAAATCTTCTAACAAATTCCAAATCTTGGAAACGACTTTTTGACTCTCCACTCCTTTAATTCTTATAACAACATAGGTGTCCATTAATATGCCTTGCTTTTCTGCAAAATCTTCTCTTGGAATCTCTTTTATCAAATAGGCAACAGAAAACATAAAAATTAACAGAATAATAAATAGAAAATACCTTCTGAACATTTATTTCTTAAGCAATATTAAAGCCTTCGTTGGACACTTTTCAACACATATACCGCATCCATCACATAAATTATAATCAATTACTGGTAATCTGCCCTGCATTTTAATAGCTCCCTTAGGACAGGATTTTTCACAAATTCCGCATCCAATACAAGCTTTTGAGCAAACTTGTCTTGCATCAGGACCAGGAAGAGTTGTTTTACAGCCTAAAAGAAGTGGGATATTTACAGGTAAAAGGGTCAATACACCGCGAGGACAAGCCTTTACACATAAACCACAACCTGTACATTTCTCTACATCTATATGAGGTAATCCATCTTCTCCCATTGATATAGCAGAAAAAGGACAAGCCTCAACACAATCTCCAAATCCAAGACAGCCATTTATACATCCCTTTGGTCCTCCTTGTACCAGATCTACTGCCTTACAAGTTTTTATTCCTTCATAAATAAACCTTTCTTTTGCAATATCCTTTCCTCCCTGACAAGTCAAAAAGGCTACATTTTTAACTACTGTTATATCTTCCTTTATTCCCATAATTCGAGCTACTGCCTTTGCAACTTTTTCTCCACCAGCCACACAACCAGTAACTGGAGCTTTTCCTTCTACTATTGCATTTGCTAATCCTTCGCAACCAGGATAACCACAAGCCCCACAATTACTCCCTGGCAAAACCTTTAAAACCTCTTCAACCCTTGGGTCAACTTTAACAGCAAATTTTTTACCTGCATAAGCAAGACTACTACCAAAAATTAAACCAATTCCCCCTAAAACTATCATAGATAATACTACTACATTCATATATTCTTACCTCCTCCTAATGAGCCATCCCCTGGAAACCTAAAAATACTAAAGCAAGAAGCCCTGATGTTATAAAGACTAAAGGATATCCTTTCCAAAAATCTGGTATTTCAGCAAAACTTAATCTTTCCCTAATAGATGCCAAAAGTATTAAAGCTAAAGTATATCCTATAGATACTCCAATAGAGTAAACTATTACCTCAAGAAGATTATAGGACATATCTATGTTTATAAAGGTAACTCCCAATATAGCACAGTTTGTTGTAATTAATGGTAAATATATACCCATTGCTTTATATAAGTATGGGGATGTTTTTCTTATAACCATTTCAACTAACTGAACTAACGCTGCAATTACTAAAATAAAGGCTATAATTTTTAAAAAAACTAAATTCAATGGCAGAAGAATATAATAATAAATAAAGAAGGTAACTACAGATGCCATTACAGTAACAAAAGTTACTGCTATTCCCATTCCTATAGACGCATCAAATTGGGATGTCATCCCTACGTAAGAACATAAAGCCAAAAACCTCATGAATACAATATTATCAACCAATGAGGCAAATAAAAATAAAGTGAATAATTTTCCTAATAACCCCATTGTTACCTCCTATTCCTTTTTATTAATTTTCTTAAAGGACCAATTTAAAATTCCAATCAAAAGTCCTATTCCCCAAAAGGCTCCAGGAGGCATTATAAAAGCCATCGCTGGTTTAAAAAAAGATGGCATAACAGGAATATTCATTAAAGTACCTGCTCCTAAAAGCTCTCTCATAGCAGATAAAACCACTATAGTCCAAAAGTATCCTACACTCATTCCAAGACCATCTGCAATAGAGTTAATAACATTATTTCTATAGGCAAAAGCCTCAGCCCTACCAATAATAATACAATTTACCACTATTAAAGGAATAAATATTCCTAAGGATTTATGTAATTCTGGAAGATAAGCGGACATAACCAAATCTGTTATAGTTGTAAAAGTTCCAATAACTATTATAAATATGGGAATTCTTATATTTCTTGGTGTTATAGGTCTGAGTAATGATACAAAAATATTCGAAAAGACCATCACAAAAGAAAAGGCAAGTCCCATTCCTATACCGTTTGCAACATTAGTTGAAACCGCAAGCACAGAGCAAAGTCCGATCATTAATATTAATACAGGGTTTTCTCTAAAAATACCATTTACAAAGTTCTTCCAGAATTCTCTTAACATAAATAATCACCTCTCACTTCAAAGATAAAACTTCCTTTACAGCATTTAAAACTGCCCGAGAAGAAATTGTAGCACCCGTTACAGGTTGAATATCCCTCTTAATTTCTAAATTAGGAGAACTCTTTCCTATGAACTGACTTAAAAATTCATCCTTTACTATGTTTGCACCTAGACCTGGTGTTTCTTGTTGAGAAATCACTTTTACCTTCACAATCTTCCCACTGCTATCTATTCCAATCATTAGATTTATATCACTGCTATAACCTCTAATACTTACTTCAAAAACTTTTCCAATAAATTTATCATTATTCTTACCGATATAAATATCAAAGATTTTGACTAATTTATTCTTTGGAGTTGGAAGATTAGATACCTTTTCAAACTCTTTTGCATTTGGTAATAACTCTTGTAAGGCTTGAAGTTTTTCTCTTTCCTTTTGCTGTGCTATTACTTTTTGAGTCTGAATATATGTATAGGCTAAAGCTCCAGCAGCAATAGCACAAATAAGCATTAAAATCAAACCATATGTTATTATTTCCTTCATTTTCGCACCTCACCAAACCTTCTTAACTTTATACTTCTATCAATTAATGGAGTTAATACATTCATAACCAATATTCCATAGGAAACTCCTTCAGGGTATACCCCATAAATTCTAATCATCATGGTAAGAAAGCCTGCCCCAATACCAAATATTAATCTTCCCTTTCTCGTTAAAGGAGTTGTAACCCAATCAGTAGCCATAAAGAAAGCTCCTAAGAAAACACCACCTGCTAAAATCTGAAAAATAGGGTCTTTTCCATATAGTAGAGAAATTACCATAATTGTAGATATAAAACTTACTGGAATCACCCAATCCACTATATTTTTATATATAAGCCAAAGACCTCCTATCAAAAGAAGTAGTGCGGATGTCTCACCTATACATCCTGGTATTCTACCTATAAATAAATCCCAATAAGAAGGTAAATTGTATGGTAATTTAAGTTTTTCAATAGCAAGAGGTGTTGCGGAAGTTATAGGTATTGTGGAAGAAATAAAAGAACTTATGGGAGCTATCCAATGAGTCATTATGGCAGGATAAGATGTTAATAGAAAAGCTCTTCCAACTAATGCTGGATTTAAAAAATTATTACCAAGACCACCAAAAATTTGTTTTGTTATGACAATAGCTACAAAATTTCCTACCACAGGGATCCATAAAGGAACATTTGGAGGCAAGGTGAGTGCAAGTAATAATCCAGTAACTAATGCGCTAAAATCCAGCAGGTTTCTTAAAGATTTTTTTCTAACAAAAAGAGATATCCCTTCCCAGAAAATTGCGGATATTACACTAACTAAAACAACCTGAAGAGAATATAAGCCAAAAAAATAGATTCCTGCTACCGTAGCAGGAATAAGCGCAAATACCACATTCAACATTACTTTGCTTACATCTTCATCAGCAAAAACATGAGGAGAAGATGAAACTATTAATTCTTTCTCCATCATAATAAGTTCCCCCTATTTTCTTCTTTTTGCTAATATTTCAGATTTAGCTATCCTTATATATTGGAGCAATGGTCTTCTTGAAGGACATATATAACTGCAAGAACCACACTCCATACAATCTAAAGCTCCTTCTTCCTCTGCTAAATCAAATTTTTTCAGTCTTGAGTATTTTGCAATAATAGTAGGCTTTAAATGCATTGGGCATACATCCACGCATCTCCCACATCTTACACAAGCCATTGGATCATATATTTTTACATCTCTTCTTGGCATAACTAATACACCAGAGGTTCCCTTAATAATAGGAGTAGCCAAACTATAAACCGCAACCCCCGTCATTGGTCCCCCAAAAATAACTTTTCCAGGTGTATCTACAAAACCTCCACACTCATCTATTAACTTGTAAACTGGTGTTCCTATTAGAACATTCAAATTTTTAGGATTTTTAACACCTTCTCCTGTTACTGTTACACCCCGTGATATCAAAGGCAAACCAGTTTTAAAATACTCCGATATTGCACAGGATGTTCCAACGTTATTTACTACAACCCCAACATCCAAAGGAAGTCCTCCAGATGGAACTTCTCTATCTAAAACAGCCTTAATTAATTGTTTTTCGGAACCCTGAGGGTATTTAGTTTTTACTAAAACAACATCCATTCCACTCTTTACATGCTTTTTTAACACTTCGTAAGCATCCTTCTTATTATCCTCAACTGCTATAATTCCACGCTTAACTCCCAAAACATACATAAGTATCTCTAAGCCCTCTACAATACACTCGGGTTTTTCTAACATTAATCTATAATCAATGGTTAAATATGGCTCACATTCTGCACCATTTAATATAACAGTATCTATATTTTTTTCCTTCGGGGGAGTGATTTTAACATGGGTTGGAAAGGCAGCACCGCCTAATCCTACAATACCAGCCTCCCTTATATGATTCCTAATCTCATCAGGAGATAAATTTTTCCAGTCTATTGGTTTAATCTCTGGGTAAACCTCATCTTTGCCATCACTTTCAATCTCAATAGTAAGCACATTCCTTCCTGTTGGATGAGGATGAAGACCTATTCTTCTAACCGTTCCAGAAGTTGGAGCATGAACAGGAGCTGTAACATAAGATTGAGCATCTCCTATTTTTTGTCCTTTATAAACATGGTCTTTAACTTTTACTAAGGGTTGCGCTGGAGCTCCTGTATGTTGCAGTAAAGGAACATATAATTTTTCAGGAATAGGAATTGAGTAAATAGGAGAATTTTTCGCAAGCTCCTTCTTTTCAGGAGGATGAACTCCCCCTTTAAAGCTAAAAACTTTCATAACTTCCTCCTCCCTTTCATTCAAGAACTCTTAGCCTTCTCAAAAGTAATTCCTTCTTCTCTAAGAGAGTATTATATTTTTCTCTTTCTTTCTCAACCACCTCAATGGGAGCCTTCTCTAAGAAATTTTTATTGTTCAATTTATTTTCTAAATTTACAATTACCTTTTCTAATTCCTTCAATTCTTTCAAAACTTTTTCCTTTTCCTTACTTATATCTATTAAGCCAGCTAATTTAACAAAGAAATTGGTATCTCCTACTAAACTGTGAGCTGTATTCTTCTCTTCAATCATAGATGGAGATAAGATTAACCTTACCTTTGCTAAATTAAAGAAATATCCTGAATATCCTTCAATTAAGGCTTTTTCCATTTGATTTTCTGTATAGAAATATACATTAATCAGCTCTGATGGTGGTATCTCGAATTCTGCTCTTATTGCCCTTAAACTCCTAATACCCTCTTGAATAAAAATCATATTTTTTTCGCTTTCCTCATCTAAAAACTCACTTTCTACCTTTGGCCAGCTATCAATCATAATACTTTCTGAAGTATTTGGAAGCTTCTGCCAAATTTCCTCAGTAATAAATGGCATTACAGGATGTAGTAGTAATAAATTAGTTTTCAAAACTTTACATAAAACTGTCTGAGCTATTAATCTACTTTCTGCATCTTCCTTATCTGCTAATCTTGGTTTTACCAGTTCTATATACCAATCACAAAATTCTGTCCAAAAGAAGTTATAAATTGTCTTCACATATTCACTAAATTTATACTCCTCTAAACATTTTGTAACTTCTTCTACTTCCTTCTGTAATCTACTAAGAATCCACTTATCTGATAGAGACAATGTATGAGCAAGCAAATCTATATTATTGTAATCCACGTTATCGTCTAAATTCATAATTACAAATCTACTAGCATTCCAAATCTTGTTTGCAAAGTTCTTAGTATTGTCAAAATTTTCCTCATGAAATCTCAAGTCCTGCATCTCAGTACATTGAATAGCTAAGCCAAACCTTGTAACATCTGCGCCATACTTTTCTATAAGTTCTAATGGATCAACACCTGTTCCTTTTGATTTACTCATTCTTTTGCCTTCTCTTGTTAGAACTGTAGGATGAATATAGACATGATAGAAGGGAACATCCCCTTTGAACTCAAGCCCCATCATAATCATTCTTGCTACCCAAAGGTTTATTATGTCCCTTGCTGTGCTTAGTACGGAGGTTGGATAATAGTATCTTAAATCTTCTGTATCCTCTGGCCAACCTAATGTTCCTAAAGGCCATAAAGCAGAACTAAACCATGTATCAAGTACATCCTCATCTTGTTTTAAATTTGTACTACCACAAACCTCACACTTAGTAGGGGTATTAATGTTCACATTTACATGACCGCAATCTTGACAATACCATGCTGGAATTCTATGCCCCCACCACAATTGACGGGATAGACACCAGTCTTTGATATTATACATCCAATCAAAGTAAATTTTCTTCCATCTATCAGGAATAAACTTAACAACTCCTTCTTCAACAACTTTAATAGCTGGTTTTGCAATTTCACTCATCCTCATAAACCACTGCTTTGATATGAGAGGTTCAATTGGTGTTCCACATCTATCACATGTGGCTAAATCATGAGTGTAGGGTTCTTTTTTCACTAAAAATCCCTTCTCTTTAAGCGCCTCTTCAACTGCCTTTCTTGCTGAATAAACATCTAAGCCTTTGAACTCCCCAGCATTTTCATTCATAAATCCCTTTTCATCAATAACTTGTATAAATTCCAAATTATGCCTCATTCCTATTTCAAAATCCTCACTATCGTGAGCAGGAGTAACTTTCAATGCTCCAGTTCCAAACTCAGGATCTACTGATTCATCCGCGATTATTGGAATTTTTCTTTCCATAAGAGGAAGGATAACATATTTTCCTATTAAATGCTTGTACCTTTCATCATTAGGATTTACTGCAACGGCGGTATCTCCCAACATAGTCTCAGGTCTTGCGGTAGCAATTATTATCTCTCCATCCTCATCTGCCAGCGGATATCTTATATACCAGAGATAGGAATTTTCTTCTACATACCTGACCTCTAAATCTGAAAGAGCAGTTCTACATCGAGGACACCAATTTATAATTCTTTCTCCTCTATAGATATATCCCTTTTTATATAATCTAACGAAGGCGGTAATAACAGCCTTCGAATAAACCTCATCCATAGTAAATCTTAATCTATTCCAATCACATGAAACCCCAAGCTTCTTTAATTGTTCTACTATTGTTTGTCCATACTTTTCTCTCCAATCCCAAACTCTCTTTAAAAATTCATCTCTTCCTAAATCCCAACGGGTTTTTCCCTCTTTTAATAATTCTCTCTCCACTACAGCTTGGGTAGCTATTCCAGCATGATCAGTCCCAGGAATCCAAAGAGCATTATATCCCTGCAACCTTTTCCACCTAATTAATATATCCTGAATAGTAGCATTTAGGGCATGTCCCAAATGGAGAGAACCTGTGATATTAGGAGGAGGCAAAACTATTGTAAAGGGCTTTTTATTATAATCAACTTTTGAATGAAAATATCCTTTTTCAATCCAAAACTTATACCATTTATCTTCTACATCCTTAAAATTATAAAGACCAGGAAGCTCCTCCTTCATTAATTCGCCTCCTTTATCCTGCATTTTTAAGAATATTTTCCCAAGACAAACCTCTTCGATTATATACCAATTCTGGCGTAACTACAAACTTTTTAATATTTCTTCTGGGCAATTCATACATTACTTCCAACATAACCTCTTCAATTACTGCACGTAATCCTCTTGCTCCTGTAGCCTTTTCCTGAGCTTCCTTAACTATAGCCCTTAATGCTTCTTCTGTAAATTCTAATTCAATTCCATCTAAGGCAAGTAAAGCTTTATACTGCTTAACTAAAGCATTTTTTGGTTCTGTGAGAATTCTCAAAAGAGCGGATTCGTCAAGAGGATCCAAAACAGTGACTATAGGAAATCTTCCCACAAACTCAGGTATCATACCAAATTTTAATAGATCTTCTGGTAAAACTTGATTCAATATAGAGGATAAATTTCTTCTTTTCTTAGGCTCTACTTTTGAACCAAACCCGATATTCTCAATGTCCAATCTTTTTTCAATTATCTTTTCTATTCCCTCAAAGGAGCCTCCTGCAATAAATAATATATTTTTAGTATTGATCTGTATAAATTCCTGATATGGATGTTTTCTTCCACCCTGAGGAGGCACATTTGCTATTGTACCTTCTACTATTCTTAATAAAGCTTGTTGTACTCCTTCGCCGGAAACATCCCTTGTTATAGATGGATTTTCTGACTTTCTCGAGATTTTATCAATCTCATCAATATACACAATACCTTTCTCAGCCTTTTTAACATCCCAATTTGCATTTTGTATTAAACGTAGGAGAATGTTTTCTACATCTTCTCCTACATAACCTGCTTCTGTTAAAGTGGTAGCATCTGCAATAGCAAAAGGAACTTTTAAAAATTTTGCTAAGGTTTCTGCAAGAAGAGTTTTACCAACACCAGTAGGTCCTATAAGCAAAATATTGCTTTTTTGAAGTTCTACATCTTCACTTATTTTATTACCATAATATATCCTTTTATAGTGGTTATAAACAGCAACAGATAATACCTTTTTGGCTCTCTCCTGCCCTATAACATACTGATCTAAAAATGCTTTAATCTCTGATGGGGTTGGCAAAACAAAATCATTATTTTGTTCAATCTTCTCTTCGTCCTCATTAATTAAATCATAACAAAGAGAAACACACTCATCGCATATAAAAACACCAGGACCAGAAATTAATTTTTTTACTTCTTTTTGACTTTTACCACAAAAGGAACATCTAATTTCCTTATTTGACATAACTACACCTCATTTCTTACTTTCAAGTACTTCATCAACAATACCATATTCTTTAGCTTCTTGCGCAGACATAAAGAAGTCTCTATCAGTGTCTCTTTGAATCTTTTCCAGAGGCTGACCAGTATGGTAAGCTAAAATCTCATTTAATACATTTCTAATCTTTAATATTTCTTTAGCGTGAATCTCTATATCAGCTGCAGGTCCATAAACACCGCCTAATGGCTGATGAATCATTACTCTCGAGTGAGGAAGAGCATATCTTCTTCCCTTGTCACCAGCACTTAACAAAACTGCCGCCATACTTGCTGCTTGCCCCACACAAACAGTTGCTACCTTTGGCTTTATATGTCTCATAGTGTCATAAATAGCAAGTCCAGCAGATACTTCACCACCCGGACTATTTATATAAAGATAAATATCTTTCTCAGGATCTTCAGATTCTAAAAATAATAGTTGAGCAATAATCAGATTTGCAACTTCATCATTAATAGCAGTTCCTAAAAAAACTATCCTACTTTTTAGAAGGCGAGAATATATATCATATGCTCTCTCGCCACGTGGTGTCTGCTCAATTACAATTGGTACTAATGTCATATTAACCTTCCCCCTTCTTTGTGTTTTCCTCTATTAAAAACTCTACAATTTTACTTCTCAAAAGATTTTTTTCTAAAGTCTTTAAATCACCACTTCTCTCTAATTCCTCTTTAATTTGACTTACAGATTTATTTTCTTCTTCTGTAAACCTACTTAAATATTCATCTATTTCTTCTTCAGTTACTTTGATATTTTCTTCCTGAGCAATATGTTCAAATATAAACTCTAATTGGATTCTTTTTCTTGCCCTCTCTTTTATTTCTTCAATAAATTGTTCCTTAGTCATCCCAATCTCCTTCAAGTAATCTTCAAAATCTTTTCCACTTCTTGCTAAATCATTAAACAATTCCTGAAACATAGCCTGAGCAACTGTTAAAACTAAAGTTTCAGGAGGATCTATTTCACTATCTTCTATTATCTTATTAACAATCTCATTATAAACTTTCTCTTTTTCAACATCTGATTTGTTTTTTATTAGCGCCTCTTTAATCTTTGAATACATTTCCTCAACATTGGAATATCCTAATTTTTGAGCAAGTTCTTCATCGCTAATCACATCATAAGACCAAGCCTTGTTAATTCTCCATATAACAGGTATAACTTTACCTGCAAATTTTGTATCTGGATAATCATCAGAGATTTTTGTCTCTATTATCTTCTGTTCTCCAATTTTCATTCCAATTAATTCCTTTTCAATCTCTTTATCATAACTTCCATTCAATCTAATCCAGAGGGGTTCTAACTTTATTCCATCTTTGGTTTCCCTCTCTACATAAACCAAATCTCCCTCTCCTATCTCTCTATCTTCTATGGGCTTTAGTTTACTATTCTGTAATTTTAATTGCTCCAAAAACTTACTAAATTCTTCTTCACTAACCTCAACATCTTTTAACTCATAATTCAAACCTTTGTATTGCCCTACTTTAATATCTGGGAAAATCTCAACCTTAAGAGAAAAATTAAGATTTTCATTTTCATTCCAATTCTCTTGAATATATGTATAATCTGGATCTGTATATGGTTTTATGTTTTCTTTAGATATTATGTATTTATATGCGCTCCTTATTGCTAATCTAATTGCCTCTCTATAAAAATCTTCTCCTAAAAATTTTTCTAATATGGGTCTTGGAGCCTTACCCTTTCTAAAACCTGGTACCACAACCCTATTTACTAAACTCTTATAAGCTTCATTTAAAAATTCATCCCTCTTTGAAGAATCTATTTGTACATCAATTGTTAAAACACTTCCTGGTTCTCTTTTGATATTATAACTAATACTTCTTTCGTCAAAACTCATCCTTTCCCTCCTATAAAATAAATAATACCTCAGATTTTACTCTGAGGTTTTTAATATAGTTTTCTTTTTTAATTGGAGCGGGAGACGGGATTTGAACCCGCGGCCTTCTCCTTGGCAAGGAGACGCTCTACCCCTGAGCTACTCCCGCATCATTTACTTGGTGCGAGGGGCGGGAGTTGAACCCGCACGGGTGTTCCCCACTAGATCCTAAGTCTAGCGCGTCTGCCATTCCGCCACCCTCGCACCTTATATTCAATTTTGGTGAGCCGTGCAGGAATCGAACCTGCAACCCCCTGATTAAGAGTCAGGTGCTCTACCTGTTGAGCTAACGGCTCAAACCTCAAGTAAATTTATACACTACCTTTAGTATATTGTCAAGAATCATAATTGGCTGACCTGTAATCAGTTTTTGAAAAGAAAAACCTCCCAGGGTTAGAATTAGATTAGAAAGAGATAACATCCAAACCCCGGGAGGTGAAAACTATGGTCATTAATATTCTACCAGATTTTTCTTTAAGAAAAAAGATAAAAGAAATTTTAATTGTGTTAATAATGAGTTTAATAAAAGAGAAAAAACCATCAATTAGAGCTCTTTCTAAAAAAGCTTT